>CAZEKV010000037.1:0-17814 GCA_964512945.1 uncultured Spirochaetales bacterium
AGCATTTTGACAACTGTAACAGGGCTTTCTTCATCGCTTATGGCCGGTGTTTTTAAGGAGATAATCGATAAACAGGGCTATGGGACAGTTGAAACCAGGGATGTCCTTAATACACTGTACGGGGGGCTAATTGCCTCCATGGCTGTTGTTTATATCTATTCAGTAATTGACGGAAAAAACAAATCGAGCGGAGCCGGTAAATTGATAAGCCTTTCAGGCATGGGGACAATACTTCTAATTCCCGTAATCCAGAGCATCGCCCGCAAAAAAAAGAGGCAGTCTTATTCCCCGTAGACGCTGACAACAACAACCCTGCTTCTCGGGCGGTGATCGAATTCAATATGTATAATCTGCTGCCATGTTCCGACAAGCAGGGTTCTGTCTTTAAAGGGAATTGTAATAGAGGGGCCCATCAATGTGGCTCTTAGATGCGAATGCCCGTTATCATCGTTCCAGGTCAGATTATGCCTGTAATTTTCCCCGTAAGGAATAAGTTTTTGGATTAAAGCGGGGAAATCATGGATCAAACCGCTTTCATACTCAATAGTTGAAATTGATGCCGTTGAGCCTATATTAAAAACATTTACCATCCCGCACAAAAATCCGCTTTTTTTGACAATCGTCTGAACATCACTCGATATATCCGTAATTGAGAGTTCCTTTGTTTTAATATCAATATTCTTCTGATAAACACCCATGTTTTCTCTCCTGCTGTTTACCGCATACTAAACCATCTGCCCTCTGTTTTCAATATCGGGGGTTACACCCAATGGGGATCCTCCAAATCTACTCTATTTATTGAGAATATTTTTAAAATTAGTGTTTATTGACGATTTTTCCCAATTAAGATAAGGTGGAGTATATCTTGAAAAAGGATTTTCAACTTTGGAGAAAAATGGATCTCCCACCAGGGAATTGGACAGCGGCAGTATCTTTACAGCGGATCAAGTCCGTTTATTCGCCGAAAAACTAAAAGATAATAAGAATCTCAGCCCTTTGTTCTCGGCCAGATTTCTCGCAACAATCCTGAAAATCTGCGGCATTGATGACAAAAATAATCCTGATGTAATATCCGTCAAGAATGATATAAAGA
This sequence comes from uncultured Spirochaetales bacterium, assembly GCA_964512945.1. GTDB lineage: Bacteria > Spirochaetota > Spirochaetia > CAZEKV01 > CAZEKV01 > CAZEKV01. The sequence goes on from CAZEKV010000037.1 coordinate 1,094, forward strand.
AATTTATGGAAAATGCCGGAATAGAGGATCTTAAGGAAGTAACTTTCAGGGATAAAGTACAGACATATTACGAAAGATCCAGGATTGTAAATACAATAACAAAACTCGGCAAAATACCAAAAGATCCCGTCGAGGCTCCAATTGGAATTGGTTTTATCGATATTGTAGAGTATACCTATCTATCCAGATGGCTCAGTCCTAAAGAAAACCAGTTGATGCTGGACGGGTTGTATTCTGCATTTAACTGGGTTCTGGAAAAAAATAATGGTTTTTTGAATAAAATGACGGGGGATGGAATGATGTTCCAGTTCGGCGGAACAATCGATCCCAATGTTCAGAATTTGAATATCGATGATACTTTTGATTACATAGCGAGATCGCTTTTTTATACCTGCATAGAGATACAAAAGGTTTGCCATCAATTCAACAAAGCCGATGAGGCCTTTCTTATAGAAGACAGCGATCCCAAAACAAAAAAGGCCATGCGTCTTGCATTTCGGATAATCCACAACCTGAGGGAGAATATGTCCCTGGTCTCTTCTATAAGCGAGATGTTTCAGATTCGTATAAGGGTTGGTGCAAATATAGGTGAAGCGAGTTTCGGCAACTGGGGGCCCGATGGGGATAAAAGATGGGATGCTATAGGCGAGCCTGTAATCGAAGCAAGCCGGATGGAGGCTACCGCCCCCATCGGGGGTCTCAGAATATCTAAGGCTTTGTTTACAAGACTTAATAAGATTGGGGTTGTGGATGAATATTTTGAGAATTTCAAAAGGGAAGCCGAAAAAGTAGACGGATACTACAGGGATATAAAAAAGAAAGAACTTTTTCAATTCAGCAAAATAATACTGAAAGATAAGAAATCCGCCGAATATGATACCTACAGTATCCAGGTTGACCCGGGATTTCCTGAAGAAATAATTACAAAAACAAAGACTTTTTTGACAAAATCCGAAGAAGGGGCGGATAATATAATAGAGCTCCTGCAGTACCACAGGGGCAAACGAATTATTGTAAATGCTATTGAAAAGCTTTTTATTACACTGGGAATCAATATTAGAAAGGCCTATATTTTAAGAACCATTTATCCAAAAAAGTTTGAGGCATTTTTAAGAAAACTTGGTTACGATGATGCAAAAACCGAGGAATACATAGATGATCATTACTCACTCTTTGAATTATTTATTAAACTGGGGAAGTATCAGGATCAATCAAAAATAAAGGCTCCCATGGAAGTGAAAAAATCGGAATTCAAGAATTACGAACAGTATATAAACGATGAGATCGAAGAAATAACAAAATCTTATTATTCAAAAAGGGTCTCTATTGAACATAGAACCTACTTTTTTAATATGGTCTACCTCAAGGTTTTTAGTATAATAAAAACAGGAATCCTCGAATATCAAAACCTTACATTAAACGAACTGATGGAATAATTTTATTCTGATTATTTGCTATTTATTATCATAATTTACTACAATATGGGGTATGCACCGCCGGGAAGGCGGATTAATTCTCAGCGGGGGACGAGGGTTCTTTTGATGTCTTTTTTGCGACAAAGGATCCGTGAACCAAAAAGTGGGGTAAATTATGAAGAAAACAGGATCTTTTATCTTATTCTTTTTTTTGCTGTTTTTTGCATCGGCTTCATGGTCGGAGCAGAAGGCGGAAATCTTTTTTATCAACCTTTTTAGTGAAAATGCTGATGTGAAGCTTGTGAGCCAGGACAATGATGTTGTTTTTCTATCATCGAATAATGAGTCTTACAACGGATCCAAACTCCTGAATACAGAATTTAGCGGAGAAACTAATATCTACTTTAAATTAAGTTCCTCAAGCGAATGGCTGATATGGATTGATGAGAAAAAAAATTACTATACCTGTTCCATAAAACCGGGGAGAACACATGCCATTGTTATAGGAACGGATGGACGACCCGCTTTCTACATCCTGGAAGAAGAAATATCTAATGGAACAAGGATCTGCTTTCTAAATGCCGCTAATACGGTACTTCCAAAAATGGAGGTTGGTACAGCCTGGCATAAAAACACCGCAGCCTATACTGACAACCTGGCCCACAATACAATTACTGTTTTTGTCCCCATTGAACCAGGAGACTACAGCCTGTTCTGGCAGTTTAAAGAACAGCTGAATATAGATAATTACTATTGTTTTCCCGATGATAACGGGGATCCTGAAATATTCGAATTCGAACCAGGACACTCCTATCTGTTTATCGCTTACTCCATAGGCAGGAGCGATTATGCAGTTCTCCGTGATTTGACAAATTAGACAGCATATACACAGGCTCTTTCACATCTTGCCATAAAATCATCACATAAAATTAGGCCTGCTGGTTGCTTGACTTAAAGTTTAAGCATTATTATAGTCTTACAATGGGGAAGGCGTAGATGTCCCGTTTTTTCCCTGTTTGGATTTGCAGTATCAATATTCGTATGGAATTTTGATAGAATTCAGAAATCTTTTACCAGGGAAAGCAGGTGCAGATTAAACGGTTTAGAAAAGACAAATTAAAACTTGAAAATGACGGTCATTTATCGCTTTTTTTCACAGGAGTGGGGAGTGCTTTTTCAAAGGAGCATTACCAGACCAATCTCCTCATAATAAAAGGAAAGGATCATCTTATGATAGACTGCGGGACAAAAACACCCCAGGCTTTCTATGATATAGGCATCCCTGTAACCGATATCCGCAATTTCCTGATAACCCATTCCCACGCGGATCATATTGGCGGACTCGAAGAAATAATTCTTATGGGGAGATACGTAAAACAGGTAAAACCCAGAATATTCATTACCGAAAAATATCAAAAAATTCTCTGGCCCTCTTTAATGGGAGGAACCTCTTTTAACGAAAAGCACAATAACAAAAACCTGGACTTTAAAGACCTATGGGAAGTAGTCAGGCCCCTTAAGCTAAAGGGATTTCCACGGGAAACATTTGAGATTAATATAGGCTCCCTGAATATAAAGATTTTCAGGACAAAGCATGTTCCTGATAATGCTTCAAGCTGGGAAGATTCATTCTGGAGCTGCGGGGTTATAATCGATGAGAGGATAATGTTTACAAGCGATACACGCTTTGACCGTGAATTAATCGAATCGTTTCTATCTTTGTACAATCTTGAAATGATTTTCCACGACTGCCAATTCTATACCGGGGGCGTACATGCCGGTATAGACGAGCTTGATTCACTCCCCGGAGAGATAAAGAAAAAGATAATTCTTGTCCATTTCGGTGATAACTGGAAGGGAAACAAGAAAAAAGTAAGACAATACGGCTTTTTTGGCCTGGGGAAACAACACCACTACTACAATTTTTATTGATACCCCTTTCCGCGGCGACATTGGGGGGCTTCGATGGAAAGATTATTTCCCTGAAAGCATTGCATTATACGTCCTTGATTCAATCCTGCTTTTCGCTATTCCCAGTTTATCAATGATATCTAAAATATCTTTTCTTACTCTGGAGATCAAACCGGAATTCCTCTCTTCCAGTAATCTTTCAATTTCTATAAAATATCCAAGGGATTCAACATTATTTAACTCAATCGTATATTTTCCTGACATAAACAACTTGCAGTACTTTGTTTTTTTGCTAAAAACCCGGCAGTCCAGTTTTTCAATAAAAGATATAAAGCTTTTATCATCCGATACGGAAAACTCGGTCTCTTTATTCTCTTCCATGCCTTCTTTAATTTTTTTATCTTTTATTGTTACAATAAACTTCTTGCTCCCGCCGGAGGCGTTTTCCTGTATTCTAAGCCGAAATTTTTTATTTTTATCGGAGGTGATATAGTAGGTATCTCTTTTTATGCAGCTTCCCCTGAAGTCATAGTTATCAATCAATTTTTTTTCAATCGAAACAGGGTCATCCACCCACGCCTTCAGCTCTACTTCAAAAGACAAATTCAGCCCTCCGGTAAGAATTTCCTGATGACAGATCAATCACCAAAGACAAGAACACTTTCATCATAATCCCGGGGGGGGGCATAGCCAAGCAGCTCGATACATGTTGCAGCTATTGAACTTATTCCCAGTCCTTCTTTTAATTCCCGCTTATATTCCCCGCCAAACTCAGGATCGTATATTATACAGGGAACCGGATTTAGAGAATGAGAGGTTTTTGCTTTTGGGGTGCCGTTATCCTTTTTCACAAGATCGCCGCTTTTTTTATGTTCAAACATGTCATCCGCGTTACCATGATCCGCTGTTAGAATAAGGATTCCCCCCTTTGCCCTGACCGCCTTTTCCAGGCGCCCAATACAGAGATCAAGAGCCTCCATGGAGCAGACAACCGCAGGATATACCCCCGTGTGTCCGACCATGTCTCCATTGGGATAGTTAAGGCGTATAAAATCGTAATTACCCTTTTCGATCTCTTCCAGTACCCTGTCGGTAATGGAGGCACACTTCATCCATGGTCTTTGCTCAAAGGGGAGAACATCGGAGAGAATTTCAACATATTCCTCAAGCTCTTCACTGAATTTACCGGTTCTGTTGCCATTAAAAAAGTATGTAACATGCCCGAATTTCTGGGTCTCGCTAATTGCAAGGGTTCTGACCCCGGAGGCCACCAGATACTCCCCCATAGTTTCCTCGATAAAGGGAGGATTAACCAGATATTGTTTCGGAACATGTATATCCCCGTCGTATTCCATCATTCCGGCATACTCAACCTCCGGATATCGTTTTCTGTCAAATTTATCAAAGTCTTTATTTTCAAATGCCGCCGTAATCTCAAGAGCCCTGTCTCCCCGGAAATTGTAAAAAATAACCGAATCCCCATCCTCTATGGTTCCCGCAGGCTTCCCGTCTTTCTCAATAACAAAAGGAGGCAAATCCTGATCTATAGGAGAGGCCTCTGCCCTGTATGTTTTTACCGCCTCATGAGCCGTCGGGAAACGACGCCCCTCCCCAAGAACATGCGTCTCCCAGCCTTTTTTTACCATATCCCAGTTGGCACCGTAACGATCCATTGTAATGACCATTCTTCCGCCCCCCGAGGCTATCATAAAATCAACTCCATTCTTGTTTATACCTTTAAGATAGTCTTCAAAGGGATCTATGTAATCAAGGGCCGAGGTTTCCCCGACATCCCTTCCATCCAGAAGAATATGAATCCTTATTTTTTTTACAGCATCGCTCATGGCCCTTTCCAGCATTCCCTTCAGATGATCAATATGACTGTGGACATTACCGTCCGAAAAAAGACCGATAAAGTGTAGTGTAGTATTCTTTTCCCTGGCATTTGATATTAATTTTTTCCAGACCCTTCCCTCAAAAATTTTTCCTGAAGCGATAGCCCCTGAGACAAGTTTTGCCCCCTGATCGTGAACCTTTCCGCAGCCCATGGCGTTATGCCCTACTTCGCTGTTGCCCATATCGGCATCGGAGGGAAGACCGACAGCCCTGCCATGAGCCTTAAGCCTTGTAGAGGGGCAGATTCCGGTAAGTCTGTCAATATTAGGGGTCAGGGCATTGATAAAGGCGTCTCCATCCCTGTATTTTCCGTAGCCCACCCCGTCCATAATGACAAGCACAACCGGGCCTTTCCTTTTATTGATTTTTCTGTGTTTTTCCAGAGATGTCACCATATTTACCTCGTTTGATACTATTTATCCGCAGTCTTTCCGTAGAGTATAATCAATTAAATTGAAGAAGAAAAGAACAATTCTCACTACAATTTTAAGATGCTTTTTATATATGCAGATACCGAAAGATTATATCATTTCCGGATACGAACGGTACTCTATTGTCCCGCCAGGAATATATAGATATTTCATAATAAAAAAATAATCTATTTCAAACCGCTTCTATTGCAAATTTTCTGATATTGAATATCATAAAAGCACACTACTGGCGTTATGGTGGGTCTATTATAGAGATCTCTGTTATTCCATAGCAGGAAGCAGAACTTCAAAAATAGATTTGCTGCAGGATGGAATTAACCATCGGGAAGTGATTTGAATCTTAACAAAGAGTCGAACGCCTGGGCTGGGAAATCAATAATTACCAGGAGCATTTCATGAGTAAAAAAATAGTTGTAGACTATCTAAAATCAAACAAGCCTGAAGATATTGATGTCGGATTTCTGGGCTATCTTTCCAGTCTTTCGAAAGTTGCGGAAGTATCCCCTGAAACTGCCGCCTCAATTGTAAAAGAACTCTCGGATCAGCGGAAAAATCTTAAATTAATCGCCAGTGAAAATTACTCATCTCTAAATACACAACTGGCAATGGGGAATCTTCTGACGGATAAATACGCCGAGGGATTCCCGGGGCATAGATTCTATGCAGGCTGTGATAATATCGATGAAATTGAATCACTTGCAGCAGAACAGGCATGTAAATTATTTAACTGCGATCATGCCTATCTCCAGCCCCACAGCGGTGCCGATGCCAATTTAATTGCCTACTGGGCTGTCTTGAATACACGGATTGAACTTCCCGGTCTGGAAGAGATTGGGGAAACAAACCCCTCAAAACTCTCAAGAGAGGATTGGGGTTCCTTACGAAACAAATTGGGCAATCAAAAAATTCTGGGGCTTGATTACTATTCGGGGGGGCATCTTACCCACGGCTACAGGCATAATGTATCCGCCCGGATGTTTGATTCTTATACCTACAGTGTAGACAGGGAAACAGGACTGCTCGATTACAATGAGATTGAAAAAATGGCCATGGAGATAAAACCCCTTATCCTTCTTACCGGATACAGTGCCTATCCGCGGAAGATAAATTTTAAAAGGATGAGAGAGATAGCCGATAAAATAGATGCTGTTTTTATGGTTGATATGGCTCACTTCGCGGGATTGGTAGCAGGAGGGGTCTTTACCGGAGACTATAATCCGGTACCATTTGCCCATATTGTAACAACCACCACCCATAAAACTTTGCGGGGTCCCAGGGGCGGAATGATCCTGTGCGTGGAGGAATTCAGGGAAGCGGTGGATAAGGGTTGTCCCCTTGTTATTGGGGGTCCCCTGCCTAATGTCATGGCGGCAAAGGGTGTTGCCCTGAAAGAGGCTAATTCTCCTGAGTTTAAAAGCTATGCCGGAAAGGTCGCAGATAATGCAAAATATTTTTGTGAGGTATGCATACAAAACGGAATGACAATAGCGACAGACGGTACAGATAACCACTTATTTCTTATTGATGTTAGAAATTACGGGCTTACCGGACGTCAGGCAGAAAGTGTTTTAAGGGAATGCGGGATCACCCTGAACAGAAATTCCCTGCCCTTTGATCAAAACGGGCCATGGTATACCAGCGGACTCAGGATCGGGACTCCGGCTATAACTACTCTTGGAATGGGCAAACCTGAAATTGATTTAATTGCAAAGAGTATCGCAGTTGTTCTCGAGGCCGCCGAACCCGCTCTAATTCAAAAAGGAGACAGAGGCGGACAGAAAAGTAAGGCAAAATACAACATCCCCGGGGATATAATCAAATCAGTTAGGGCTAATATTGAGAAACTATTAACCGACTTTCCTGTTTACCCCGAACTCGATCTCGAATATCTGGAAAAAGCCTTTAAAACTAAACCAGTCTGAACCTGTTTCTTAATTAGATGGAATCCGGGAGTTTTGGCTAATAGTTTGAAGAAAACAGGGGGCCGAGTTTGCCTTTCCATCTCGGGTTTTTAGATGACATATCCTCTATGTAGAGGGCTCTTTTATCGGGAACGGAATCTCCCCCCAGAGTCTGCATCAAGTGACTGGCAATCCATCGGGATATCCTGAGAACAACAAGTTTATGCCTCAGCCTTCCCCTCATGTCCCTGTTTAATATTTGAGGTATTGTATCTGTGGTTACAATCTCATCAATTGAGGGATCGTTCATATTTATCCGCCCTTCGTGGGAGGCGTAAAAATGTGTCACAAAGAATATTATTTTCGCAGGGTTTTCTTTCTTTAAGAGATTGCAGCAATTTACTATGGTAGAACCTGTTCTGACCATATCATCAACGACAATAACATTTTTTCCCTTTACACAGGAAATGTCCATGGTGGATTTTTCACTCACATCAATACTAACATCCCTTTCGCCCATCCGCTTTTTAGACATTATTAATAGTTTTGTATTCTTGTTATTGATTTTTTTCTTTACCTCTCTGGCGAATTCATAGGCACCTTCATCCGGAGCACAGATAACAAGATCGTCTTTCTGGTTTACAATGTCTGAATCCAGTATATAATTCGCATAGACAGAAGAGGGAAGAATGTTATAAAATTTTCCTTTAAATCTATCCCTGAATATATTTTTAACAGAAAAAGAATGGTTATGTACCGTTACAACCTCATCTATTCCCGCTTCCTTCAACAAATCGGCATAGAGACGTGAAGAAAAGGCCTGACCGTCGAATTTTTTAAAATCCTCAACATCCCTCTTATGCTTTACTATTCCCTGCCCGGGATTCGGCCCGCGATCCTGGGCACTGTAATAGAGATCAGGCTCAAGCAAAATGATCCTGTTTGCTCCATTATCCCTTGCAGCTCGCGCTATCAAAAAATTTCTCATGGCAAGTTCATTCCTCGAAAACTGCCCGAAGGAAGTGCTTACTATCAAGATATCTTTATTATTTAATTTCCTCCCGATATTGATCAGGTCTTTATTTTCAGGAATAAAACGAGGACAAAATTCGGTATTTAAAAACACCTTTAGCGATATTAGATCCGAATAGTTGGTTGACTGGTTAAGGTGACTCGCTATATCCTCTGCAAAATGATTATCCGCCACATTTCCTACAATTATTGTTTTATCCATCGAAATCTCCATAAGTATAAAAAAATTCTATTTCCTTTCAAAAATCCTATCCGGTATATTTCCAGACTTTATATAAAATAAATTAATTTCCACTATATAATTTCCTTTAATGTTCTTTACAAGAATATTCTCCGGAAAAAAGAACCCTTCCGATTCATTTTGCTTGTAATTTGAATACGATATTTCATATATCTTTTTTTTGTTATTAATAATTATCCGTTTTGATAAAAAACCATCTTTTCCGTCAAAAAAGTAATAATTATAATCCCGCCTTCTTCTGTTGCTCTCTAAATCGATTTGATTACTTTTAAAAACATTTTTAACTATCTTTCCAGGCGGGAAAATAAAGACGGCTTTAACATCATTGAATAAAAAATTTCTGGTTCTTTTACTGAACCTGCCCTGCAACATTTTAACAACCCTTATTCTCCCCCCGATTACCAGAATATCATACAGGGTTCCGAGGGGAGTACCCATAAGAGTCACCCGGCAGGTATTCTTATTTTTCATAGCAACATACTCTATAAATTCATACTGCCTATTATTTTTTGATACAACTATGTACATTCGCGCGATAAATTCTTCGGGGAAAACATTTTCCAGCACAGGATCAAGCCTGGAAGGGCTGCTTCCCTTCGTTTCAGAATCCAGCAAGGCATAAAAGATAAAGCATAGAATAGAATAGATAATTATTTTTTTATATTTCATTATTCACCGGATTCAGGATGGATTTCGATTGAAGGGTTTACAAGGTCAAAAGCATTATCAAATGATAGATTATGACGGTCATCAAAATATTTTATTTTTATATAATCTCCGGAAAACTCATGGATAAGAACAGAGACAACATGTCGGCTACCGGCATCCAGAATTATTTCAATCCTGCTTATTGTTTTTTTCAGGTCTTCTGATTTCGGAATAAGAACCAGCCTGAAGTTAGTTCCTTTAAATATTTTAACATTATATATATCGGATTTGTTAAAGTCACCCTTCATCCAGTATGCTATCTCTCCGAGTACAACAGCCATAATATCGGAAGAATTTGAAAGAAGTTTTCTCAATTTTCCGTTGTAAAAATCAAATTTAGCAATTTGTTTTTTATTGTAAATCAATATTGATCTATATGGCGAAGTTGTTTCCCACCGCAGGAGGGCGGGCTTTTGAAAAAAGCAAACCCCCTCTGTTACAAGGGTATCCATGAAAACCGATAAATGTCTTTCCTGGACAAAACGGGTTCGAAAGCCTATGTCCTTTCCGAGGATTCTGGAGGTTTCATCCATGAAATTTTTTTTATCTTCCCCTATAATTTCTATCTCTCCAGGCTCAACAGGATCTTTTCCAAAAGAGAAAAAAGGGAAAAGAAAGAGACAGAAAACAAAAAATATTCTGCTAATTTGAGATCTCATAAAGATTATATTCATCCTTTTTACAGTATTCCATACAGCCAATTTTTATATTCTTATCTAATTTTATATCCCTTGTTTTAATCCCAGGGGGATCCAGAGGGGATTTATAAATTATTCTATCTCTGTTTGAAAGAAGAGCGGCAGCAATCTCAAAGGCCGCACCGGTATCCATACTTCCGTAATAGGGAGAATATGCCCTCATTTTCGAGATATCAAAATCAATATTTCCAAAAACGGAGACATGATTCCTGTTCCCGTGGGAAGAAATAAACAGGGCATCGTAACCTTCGGGGATGCTTTTTTCTTTAATATTTCTACGCGTGTATATTTTCCTGATGCTTCCGTATTTTCCGCTATCGGAATCATCTTTCGACAATAAAAAGGAAACACTGCCCTCTCCCGGAAGGAAAGAACATTTATTGTAAGCAAAGGGATCTATGGATGCTTGCACTTTCTCGATAGTGTTTATAAATCCATAACCCAGGACATCGCAATATTCATCCCCTATTCCCGCTATAACATAATCCACATAATTGTTCTTTAACCAGTTCTCGGCCATCGTAAAGACGTTTCCAACAGTATGGTTAAAGCAAGTAATAGTAGTGGTCGGGCCTGTTATATTTAAAAAGATGGATATCTGAGAAGCAAGTGAGTTATGTACGGAATTTGCAAAATTAGTCGGAGAAGCATTTCCATCTCCGAAATCAATAAGACTGTCAAGAAACCCGAAAGTGGTTTTCAATGGACCGTGAGCCGAGCCGAAGATAACCCCTACCCTGCTTCTATCATCTATTTCTATTCCGGAATCCTCAACCGCCAGGAATGAAGAGAGCAGAACCATTCTTGCAAGATCGTCCAGCCTTCGTATTTTTCTCGCCTCAATAAAACTATCCAGACCTTCAATAATCGGAGAAAAAACGTTGAAGCGAATTTTTCCCGATGAAGTCTCAACTGCTTTTTCTGTAATATGGGGAACAGATTTCCCTTTTAGAACAGATTCAAATTTATCTATTCCGGAGCCGCAGGCATTAACACTCCCTATTCCCATTACAGCCAGAGACATTATTTCCTTCTCCTGAAAATGAGTGATGAATTATTTCCGCCGAATGCCAGAGAATTGGATATCCCAATTTCGGTATCCAGCTCGATAATGGTTTTTGAAGGAGAAATTTTACATTCGGCATCAGATTCCAGAAATCCTGCGGTGGCAGGAATTTTTTGATCAATTAAGGATTTAACTGTAAAAACAGCCTCAAGTCCTCCTGATGCTCCAAGGGTATGACCGGTATAGGACTTGGTTGAAACAATGTTTACTTTCTCTCCAAAAACAGAGGCTATAACACTCCCTTCTACACGGTCGTTCTCGGGGGTTGATGTACCGTGGGTATTTATCATCCCGACATCGGCAATATCAATTTTCCCCTCACTTAATATTGTTTTGAGAGCCCTTTTAAGCCCCCTGCCATCGGGATGGGGAGCGGTAGGATGATAGGCATCGGAATAAGAGGCGTATCCTGCTACTTCTGCCATAATTTCGGCACTCCTTTTCCTGATTGAGCCGGCACTTTCAACTATAAGAACGCCCGCTCCCTCGCCAAGATTAAGTCCACTGCGGTTTTTGTCAAACGGGCGGCAGGGCTCGGAAGATGCAATTAAAAGGGAGATAAAACCAAGGTATGTAATTCTTGACAATTCGTCCGCTCCCCCTGCAATAACGATATCACAAAGACCGTCTTCTATCCATCTTTTCGCAACACCAACGGCATCCGTTCCCGATGAGCAAGCATTGGCAATCGTGGCAACAGGTCCTTCTAAACCGTATTTTTCCGCAATAAAACAAGCAGGATTATTTGTCAGGTATTTATTAATCGCCCCGGAATCGGGATTGTCCCCTGCCCTGTACGCACGGTAAAAAGGCTCGTTGTTCAGGGTACATCCAACCGTAGTACCAAGACATACCCCTATTCTCTCAGGATCAAAACTATCGGGATTCAGCATCGCCTGTTTCAGGGCTTCTTCAACTGCCATAGATGCAAGACAGGATGTCCTTGTGTGATTATCGGGGAAACTATCTTTATCAAAATTTGCTTCAAAAACCGGATAGGTTTTATCCAGCCCGGTTTTAAAAACAGAGGGGGACACAGGGTTCCTCTGTCCCTTATACATATTAGCAGCGGCCTCATTGACATTTTTCCCGGCGGAACAGAAACACCCCATACCGGAAACAAAAACCGCATTCTTACCCATTCATTTTCCTTTTATTCCTGATAAATTCGGCAAGTGTTTTTATTGAAGAAAAGGCTTTTTCGGCCTCATTTTTATCCTTAACCTCTATTTTATATTTTTTCTTTAGAATCACGACAAGTTCAACTGCATCCAGGGAGTCCAGACCCATACCTTCACCAAAGAGTGCAGCATCATCCTCGATTTCCTCCGGCTTAACATCCACCACTTTCAATTCCGATATTATCAAAGTCTTTAATTCATCTTCAAGTCGCATTATCTATCCTCCACATTTTCCACGCTAATCGTCTTTTGTTTCCAGAAATCAAAAAAATTAAACCACATGTATGGATATTCTCGCAAAAAAGCATCTAAATTTTTTACATACTGCTTTAAATATATGCTGGTCATATCCTGTCTTGTTAAACCGGATTTGTCAATAACCCCTCTGGAGAGATTCAGGATATTGATCTCAAATGAAAGCTTACCGGTTCTTACCGCTGTAAGCATCACCAGAAAAGATCCTGTTACCGCTGCAAGATGATGAGGAGTCAGGGGGAAATCCGCTTTCTGGCCCAAAAAATCTACAGAACGGCATCTCCACCCATAGGGTCTGTCTCCCATGACAGAAATAATATTACTCTTTCCAAGAAGATTGGCGGCCTCTACCATCCCACCCATATAACCTTCGGGATCAATTATTTTTATGTATTCATTATCCCCGGATAATTCAAAATTACGCTTCCCCTTTATATGTTCATCCATTTGCAACAAGAAATAAATAGATTTTTTTAAATCTTTTATTCCGGGAATGGCAGTCTGCCAGTTTCCGATATGGGATGTTAACAGAACAATTCCCCTTTCTTTTATCAATTCACGTATTTCTTCATCCTGATTCAATCTTATAGAAAATTTCTCCCTTCCGAGAATTCCGATAGCAGCCTGGTCTATTAAGACAAGACCAAATTGGTAAAAATAATATATTGTCCTGAAAAAGCGTTTAATTTTATTATCATGCGGAAACCTCTTTTTCAGATAGTATCCTGCGGATTTCGAAGCACTCCTTCTGAAAATAATATAGTATGGAATAATAAATGCAAGCAGAAAATAAGCGGGAGTCGGACCAAAGAGTTTTAGTATCAGATGGAAAATTTGATACCCAAGATTCCCCCCGTACTTTTTTGATTTTTTTCTTCTATCACCGGCCATCTTTTCTAAAAACCTTCCTGTAAAATAGTAGAAGAAGAAAAACAACAAACCCTGTAAACAGAGCCAGAATTGGAGCCATGACAATTGAACCTGTAAAATAATATCCGACATAGCTGACCCAGTTATCCTTAAAAATCTCGATACTAAATTCCCTCAAAAACTCTCCGTTCTTTATAAAATAACCCACATAGGCACAAAGAGCGGGAACAAAAGGGGGAGCACAGAGATGACTGATGTTAAGGGCTATCATTCTGTTAAGACGAAGCCTTGTAGCAAAAAAAAGAATTGTAATACTATGAGCCGCAAGGATGGGGAGGGTCCCCAGAAAAATCCCCAGCATACACGCAATTGTAATTTGTTTTATTGAAAGGCGTTCTGTAAAAAGAACCTTGAATAGATTTTTAAGGTTTTTTATGGGGTTAACAAAGAATGATCTTAATTTTTCTCCGGTGGAAGATCCGCAGAACCTTTTGTGGGGAATGGGGATAAAATGCCTTATAACGAGAAAAGTATAGGTAGTGGATATTCTAAAGTTATCCCTGAAAGGATGGAAATGAGAACTACTTTTCGTTCCTTTGCTGTAATGGACATTGATATCCACCGATTCAACAGAAAGTCCTCCCCATATTCCCCTTACGAGGATTTCAACCTCATAATTATAATGCCTGGAAAAACACTTTAATTTTCTTATAGCAGCCACAGGATAGGCCCTGAATCCGCTTTGACTATCGGAGACGGATACCCCAGATGATACACGCACCCAGAAATTGGAAAAACTTCTGCCAAATTTACTTTTAGAAGGAATGCCGTCCCTGGAAAAATCCCTCTTTCCAATCACTATCGAAAGTGGGTTTTTTTTGATACTTGATACAAATTTGTCTATATCCCCGGGTGAGTGCTGGGCATCTGCATCCATTGTTATTATGTGGGAATAATTATTCTTTTCGGCCCACTCCGCCCCTGCTTCAATAGCTGCCCCCTTCCCCTTATTAGACGAAAAACTGAGAATGTTAACGGGAAGATTTTTTATAGTTTCTAAAGAACCATCCGTACTTCCGTCATCTACGACAAGGAGATCTTTTTGCCTTCTTAGTACTCCCTCAACTACACCCTTCAGGGTTTTGAGGTTATTATATGTGGGTATTACTACCAGTGTTCTTAGCATCTACTTCTTCTTCCTTGTTTTTTTCCTGCCAAGCAGAAGATTCCATACAGGCCCGCTGTAACCCATTTTATGGAATGCCTTTATCTTTTCAACATGCTGATCCGGGGGATAAACACGGTCGTCCCTATCTCCAAAAGATTCCACTATTTTTTCACGAATAAAACCAGGGCTGACACCGGAAGAAAAATAGTAGCATGAGTCAAGAAGATTTTGATTCTCTTTTATTCTGCCCTCCTTAAGGGCTATTTTATATATTGGAGTACCGGGATAAATTCGAACCCCAACGGTCGCAAAAATAACTGAGTTATCCAATTTTTCAAGATTATCCAGCCCCTCAAGGACAGTTTCTGTGGTTTCGAGGGGTCCCCCGAAGATTATAAAATGGGAATTGGCAATCCCATGGGCAGCAAAGAGATCATTCGATTCTACTACATCCCGCCAGAAAAATCGTTTATTCATACCCTTGAGGGTTGTGTCAGTCGAGCAGTCGGTACCCCACTCAACAGCCGTAAGCCCTGAGAGTTTCAGAAGTTCTACTTCTTCCTCTTTAAATTTCCCGGGACGAAGATAACACATCCACGAGGTGGAAATTCCCCTCTTAACAAGCTCTTTTGCAATCAAAAGGTAGTTACCTTCAATGTCATTAAATACCGAATCGGTAATCGAATAAAAATCAATACTATAATCATGTATAAGCTTTTCAATTTCATCCACCACGCCCTTAACAGAATTAAACCTGTATTCACCCCCCTCAAGATTCGGATAAGAGCAGTAAACACATCTATGTGGACAACCCCGTTTTGTCTGTATGTTAAGCATCCCTCCATGCTTGAAATAATAATCGGCCAGAACTTTTTCTCTTTTTACAGGAATTAGATTTTGCCCATCTATATATGAATTTGACCTCAGAATTCTGGAATCGGGAGGACAGCCCTTTTTAATCATGGAAACAAGATCACAAAACAGCTTTTCCCCCTCTCCTACAACACCATAGTCGGCTCTGCATTCTTCCATAATTTCTTCGGGATAAATTGTAAATGCCGATCCCCCAAGAATAACGGGTGCATCAGTTGTTTTCTTAATTGACTCCACCACTTTTTTATAAAAAGAAACTGAAGAAATGTTTCTGTAATAATCTATTGTATCAATATTTCTTAAAGAAAGTCCTATGATTTCGGGTTTTTCCCTGTTAATAAAATCTATAAGCCTCTTGATCTTCCCCTCATATAAAAGCATATCCCTGACGGCAACGGAATAGCCCTCCCGCCTTGCGGCCTCTGCCACAATCGATAGGCCAAGGGGATAAACAGGATAGGGATCAACCGTCATATTACATGAAACCAGAAGTATCATAGTTATTTTGCTATCTTTCGCCTTCTATAATTGATTTTTGGAGGTCTGTATGTTCCATCACTTATCTCACGCTGGATTATATCGAAAAACAATTTTCCCATTCTCTCTTCCTGGGATTTTTCTTTATAAAAGGTTTCCCACGCATAGTGATACATATCCTGCAATTCAGTACATGTCATTAGTTTGGGCTGGAAAACCACCCTGTCACAGGTGTACTGCGACCAGTCATTTGAGAGAATTCGCCCCTGTTTTTGAAGTTCCTCCCTTATCGGTGTGTGCATTATAGGAGTAAGTATAGTGAATTCAGCAGTATCCAGTTCCACCTCAAGAAGAAAATCCACAAGGCGTTTTATATAATCTACATCCTGCTCATCTGTTCCAAGGGTTATAGTTCCCTCTACAGATATTCCATGATCCTTGTAGCATTTTATGCGGTCTCTAATTGTATCCGAGATATCAACAACAGCCTGGTAGATATACCAGCATCCCGATTTATAGGCAAGATCCAGAAGATGGTCATTTTTTTTATTATCTGTTGAATAATGGTAAACGGATTTACGATGATTCTTCCATTCAT
>CAZEKV010000038.1:0-17775 GCA_964512945.1 uncultured Spirochaetales bacterium
TTTATCTATATATCCTCCCTTTATCAGCTTTTCAAGATGGGTGTATATACCTCCATCCGTACCGTTTATCAATTTTTTAAGGCGCAGAAAGGAGGCAAACTCTTCCTGATATATTATGGTCAGCATCGAAAGGCGTGTTTTTTCAAAAAAAATGCTGTCAAACTGATTGTATAAATTACTCACCAACTTTTTTTTCCATAATTGTTGTAATTATTCCAGCCGTAATAAAGGTAATACCGGTTGATATCCCTGCGAAAATATAGGAGGCAATCGAAGAGAGATCCATGGCTATTAGAAGGATCCCAATCCCAAGCACAAAGAAGGCCTCAACATATAGTACTGAGTAGGTTGAATATCCGAGCATAAAAACAGCCGCAGATGAATACAGAACAATAAATCCCGGTGCGGGGGCTCCCGAGACAATGAGTCGGTGCAATGATATAATCAAAATTATAAAAATTCCCATAGTGGTAAGCCCGAATTTAACAAGACGTCTGTTAAACAATGGTATAGAATCCCTTGACATTTTTCTCACCCACGCAATTGTTTCCCCGGTACAACTAATTACTATTAGGGGAAGAAAGATATAGAGCATATTTTCACTAAAGGATAACCTGTAAATATGGGTCAGAAAACCGGAGAGAATAGTACCCGCTATCAACAATCCGCCCCATAAATAGAATGCCCAGACCTCAATAAGGGTATGTACTTCATTTTGCTGAAGTATTTTTCTTATGGTTGTGAGATCCTCCAGATATTTACCCTTTTCTTTAGCATCTATACCCATTTCTTCTCTCCTAACTCTTGTTGAGCAAAGTGAACTGTAACATAGAGTCACTTTGTGATACAAAGCCGCTCTGTATCACAAAGTATCATTCTGGTGGCAGAATGTCAAGTAAAAAATAATTCAGTCTCTTAATCTTGAATAGTATATTCAGGAACATTCCAGGGCTCTGTGAAGCAATCCGCGCCCGTAGAAAGAAACACAATTTCTTCCATTTTTTTTGGCTTTGTAGAGTGCAGAATCCGCATCATTAATAATTTCATGGGGTTTTACAACATTGTATTTGTTAACATGCCGCACACCGATGCTTATTGTAACCCTCAATTCCTGGTTCATAAAACTGGTACTCATGTTTTCAACTGCCGATCTAATTCTTTCCGCTATCAGGGATGTCGCCGAGATACTTCCCTGTATAACAATTAAAGCAAATTCTTCTCCCCCAAATCTGGAGGCGAGATCCCCCATTCTAATGGAATT
Source organism: uncultured Spirochaetales bacterium (assembly GCA_964512945.1). Lineage (GTDB taxonomy): Bacteria > Spirochaetota > Spirochaetia > CAZEKV01 > CAZEKV01 > CAZEKV01. Next base: position 1,262 of record CAZEKV010000038.1, read on the forward strand.
CTTTATTGTATTTGAAATATTAATAAGAACCTCATCCCCTGCCATATGGCCGTAGGTATCATTTAATTTTTTAAAATAATCAATATCCATCATCAGAACTGAAAGTTCTTCATCATACCTTTCAACACGGGTAAGTTCTTCTTTCAGGCGGCTGATAAAGAAATCGTGGTTGTAAAGACCCGTTTTTAAATCTGATATTGCACTCTGGTAATGTATATTGTTCTGTATACTTATTGATGCAAATTTCATTAATTTATCCAGATAGACAATATCCTGCTGTGAATAATCATCGCCGACTACCTTTTTCCCGAAAGCGATTATGCCGTACAACCCGCTGATACCGAGGAGAGGAACAATTATATCAGGGTTAAAGGGAAGCAAAGAATCTGTAATATCCTTTCTCTCCATCTTATATTCCAGGAGCTGAAAACTAATTGTATTTGGATACTTTATAAAAAAATCACTGAAAGGTTTCAAAGATTTTATTGAAACCGAATTTTCCTTTAACTTCATGTTGTGAAAGCATAATACCGAGGGAGACTCCTCTTTGCTCCCATCCTGAATAATAAATACCAGATACGATGGTATGAATTTTTCCACAAGGAGCTGGATTACAAAAGTAATTAGATCTTTGACGGAATGTTTACGGAACATCCCCTCCGCCTCAACAATCAATTCATCAAGGTCTTTTATTTCCATCTTTAATGAGTCAATATATTTAAGAATTCCGAGTTTATTTAATGTTTCAAAATTTTTTACAATCTCCGGAGAATCCAGACTAAAAGAATCCATATATATTATAAGTATTAGATGATTTTATTCAGCATTCAACACTTTTTTGGTACCGATTGAAAAAAAACTAAATTCCATACGCTGCAACCAGACAAAAACTCCCCGGAAAGAGCAATTCAGAATTTTACCTTTTTTTCGCCCTTTTAGGGGTTTTTGTCATCATACTATCGTCAAAGACAAGGGTTGTTCCCCCAACCTTTATTACATCCCCGGTTTCAAGTTCCTTTTTCTTTACTGTTTTGTTATTAACCATTATCTCATTATCGCTCACGATGGTATAGGCCTGTTTAGTTTTATCAAACGTAATCGATGCATGATCGCTTTTGATTTTCTTCGTGCCCACTATAGTCAGGTTCGCATCTTCGCTACTCCCGATTATTGTCCTGCCTGAGGTCAGAGCAATGGAACTTGCTGAGGGTTTACCGAAAACCGTGGTAAGGACTTCCAGACTGGGTTCTTTACTGATTTTTGAGAATTTTAATTTACTGAGCACAAACCAGAGGAGAAGGGCTAACAGAATTAAGAGTAACAACAGGGGGTTAAACGATTCTATTGGCTGCCCCAGTACAGTGCTTGAAAAATAGAAACGCGAAGCTGAATTCTTTCTGGTGTTGTCATTTTCCGAAAATATAACTTTAGAGATTTTTTTATCCGCCGGGGTCATAGTCGCATTATAGGATATAAGATATTCGCTTAATATTCTTTCCTTGATTTCCAGATATACATTTGCCAATTCTTTCTCATTCGAGGCATTAAACATGGCTCCCCCTGTTTCGAGGGATATTGTTTCCAGAAATTCATCCTTATTTTTCCCGAAATTTATGGAAAAAAGAGTGACACCCTCTTTCTGCAGGCTGTCTATAGATTCTTGATATGTAAATATCTTTTCTCCAAATTCAGGATGCGGCTTTTTGCTGTGGAGAAAATAGGGCCAATTCTGTCCATCCGAAAGCAGAATTATAACCTTTCTGCCCCTTATCGAATCCATCGCCGAACTCGCAAGGACAAGAGAAGCGTATAATTCAGTATAGGCCTCTTCATCCGAGGGTCTGGTTATATTTCCCAGAAGATTCTCTATCTTCTCCGTTCCCTGATTTGATTTAGAGTAATTATTATAATTTGTATTAAAAGATGCCAGACCAACGGTGTCGGCAGGATTTGTCATACTTTTTAGAAAATTAACAATAGCCTTTTTGGCGTGGGAAATACGTGTTTTTTCTTCATCTTCTACAGGTGCTCCGGAAACAGCATCGTACATACTGCCTGAATTATCCACCATCAAAAAGAAATTAATTCCCTTTGTAAGATTGGCTTTTTCATTAAAAGCTACTATTTCTCTATCGCTAAAAACGATCTTATCGGTAGAGACATCTGATTTGCCGGATTCCTGGACATGAAACATTTCTTCTGTCAGACCCTTTACAGGATTGCCGTTCCTATCGGTTACCGAAATATATAAATTAACTCTCTGATTCAAAAGGAGAGTTGAAGAGTCTATTTGAGAAATAGTAATATTCTCGGAGAACAACCGGACTGACAACAGGGCTATAATTATCATTATATATTTTTTAAACATCTATATTCTCCTTATTTCATCTTGTAAAAGAATTTGGCCGAGCCAATTTTTATTACATCCTCATATCTCAATCTTGTTTCACTTACTTTTTCTTCGTTTACGTACAGAGGAAAGGTGGTACTATTCTGTTTTATGATTACACTTTTTCCTTTTATTATAATATCTGCATGTCTTTCCGCAATATTTCTGTAATAATCCAGAACAATATCATTTTGTTTTATCTTACCAATTCTGGTCTTATGCTGGTTTATAAGAAATTCTTTTCCTTTGTGGAGTCCATTAAGAAGTTTCAATGCCCCCCGCGAAAACTGCTTTTCAACAATGGAGTAAAAGAAAGCAATTAAAAGACCAAATATGACAAACCCCGTAAGGCGGGAATACAGAATATCAGGAAATGTAAAACGCAGGTATTCAATAACAAATCCCCCGGTTATTCCCCCAAGAAACCCGCCGAGCAGGCCTATCAGTATTTTTTTGAGGGATTTTGATCTGAAACCATCAATAGTTCCTATAAATATTCCCATTACAGCCCAGCCGATAGTACGGGATATGGGGAGACTGAAGTCTTTGAAAATACGTATGGACTTTAAAAGGGTTTCACCAATTAGAAATGTCGCAAATTGTCCTATAAGAAGGCCGGAGCCTCCCCCAATAAGCCCTATAATTGCCCCCGCAAATGCTCCCGATATTATTTTTGATTTATTCGAGGCTATAATCCCCTCTCCCGTGCCAAAAAAAATACCGAACAAGAGGCCTATGGCAGCCCCCAGAACCGCACTGAAAAATAGATACGAAGGGAAAAGAGCCTGACGTGATAGTATTAACTCGGAAACCGGCCACGCAGCAATCCCTCCGAGTATCCCCAGAAAACAAATTACAATCCTTTTTGTTGAACCCGACATAAATCCCCTCCGCTATTGATATTTACTACCAGTATGACAGATGCCCTGCAAATATCCAATATTCATACTTTTCAACCTGGTTCCGTCAGCTTTATCTTGTAATATTCAGAACCTTGTTCTTCTTATCATAATTAATAAAAATATTTGTTATGCCATTCGGCACTACTTTAAAAGATATTGCCTTTTTCTTGCCCCTGTAGGGTCCTGCAGCAAGTTCGTAGGTTCCCGGAGACAAAATTAGCCTTTGATTCTTCTTTGACGCAGGAATTATCTTTTTGTTCAATCCGCTTAACCCCCCTGACATATAATCTCTTGAACCATTTAACAAAAGGGCTACACTATTACGATCCGATGTTATATTCACCGTTCCCGGAATGGGAACAAGTGTTGTTTCAATATCAAGAAGACTCTGGTATTCCTTTATCAATAATTTAAATACACGGTCATAGTATCCTTTTTTTACAAACTTAAAAGCACTTTTTGCATTTCCTGTCAGAATAATGCTTCTCTTCGTCCACACATTCCACTTTCCGTTATTAAAATAATAGAATTCTGAACCTTTTGTAATATCCTCTCCGGTTTTATGATCCAGAACACAGTAGTTAACCGTTAGGGGCAGGGGCGGGGTTTTTATAGACTTTATATTCAGAATTCTCGCCCGCATTGTTGACTTGTTCTTTCTCTGGACTGAACGCGGATTAAGAAAAAAGGAATTCCAGCTTATTTGATTCTCTATACTCGCTTTTACCCGGTAATGATCCGTTTTTAGATAAATCTTCTGAGACTCCAGTATCAGACATTCTTTATCGCCCAGTTTTTTATTTTCCTTGAAAACAAAATCAATATTTTTCACTTCAGGTATTATTTTGTTGTCGTCTCTGAAAATCCTGGCACTAATATAAATGTCCTCTGCTGTCTTGGATCCCCTTTCTATTTTTACAGTCAAAACAAGGGAACCGTAATCATTACTCTTCAGAATTTCATAATTGTAACCCAGTTTGTTAAAGAGAAAAACACCACATCCAACGACTGCTATAGAAACTACAGCGGCCATAAAAAGGCTCTTAAGTTTTTTGAATTTGGGGGTGCCAATTTCCTTTATCTTCTTTCCCTTTATGCAATCAATAAGCTGTATGCGTGCCGTATCCTTTCGTTTTTTGAGATAGGAGTCGAGAATTCGTATAACCTTATCAAGATCCTGATACCTCTGTCCGGGTTTTGGACGAATACATTTTTTTATGATTTTGGTCAGAATCGGTGCCGCTTCGGGGTTTACTTTTTTTATGCTTGTGTATCTTCCCTGCTGAATGAGGGCAATGGATTCCGGGGAGAAATTCCCGGGAAAGGGTTTCTTGCCGCTCAACATTTCATAAAGCATTACCCCCATTGAATATATATCCGCCCTTTTATCAACACTTTTTGTATCAAGAAATTGTTCAGGGGGCATGTACGAAGGAGTTCCCAGGGTCATACCGTCCTTCGTAAGACCGTCATCCTGCTCTTTTTTAGAGGTTGCTATCCCAAAATCAACAAGTTTTATTTCTCCATTCTTTGAAATAAGAATATTTGCGGGTTTAATATCCCTGTGAACAACTTTTTTGTCATGAGCGTATTTTAACGCTCTACATGAATCGAGGAAAATAAAAGCGGCAATATCATCGGGAAGAGGGCTGTAGCGTTTAATGAGTTCATCAAGGGGTTTCCCGTCAATATACTCCAGTACTATGTAATAGGATTGATCTTCTTTAAAATGATCGTAAACATCAACTATCAGATCATTTTTGAAATCCATCATCAAACGTGCTTCTCTTTTAAAGCGCTCGGTTATCGCAGCACTTCCTTTAAGAGTCAGCTTTTTTAGAATAACATAACGCTTCAAAGTCGGATGAATGCCTTTATAAACGGCACCCATCCCGCCCTCCGCTATTAACGAAACTATCTTGTATTTTCCTACTTTTGCAGGTACCTTAGCCATATCCACTCCCAAAAAATTATTAGATTATATCTGCAATGTATCGGCAGATACGCAAGCATGTTTTTTATTTAAATGGACTTTAGCTCAATTATATCATCTTTGAGATTTATTTTCCCGTCCTGTTTTATGTACGCTATGATATACTTGTCCGGATTATGTATTTGTACATATTTGCCCCCCGCCCTCAAATTATACAGCCCGGGGATAGGCCTGTGCCCTCCAAAATAGTATAGATCATCAAGATTCTTGCCGGAGAGATAGTAATTCAGCATTGCCTGAACGCTCCCTTCTTCAGCTCCATCATCGGGCGTCCACGTCAGACCATAAATAACCTCGGGATAATCATAATAGTTCGTTATGATCTCCCTCGAGTAAAATATCTTCGGTTCCGAATGGGAAATCAAAAAATTAGATCCGATAGCAAAAATCGGCAATTTCTTTTCAAATGCGGAATAGGAATTAATAAAATCAGCCCCGTAGAATTCCTCAACATACGCCTTTACCATGGCACCTTCGTAAACAAATTTTCCAAACGGATAATTGCCGTTTCCATCCTCATTCTTTATATTCTCATGATTGCCCTTCAAAAAATGAAAATTCTCGGGAAAAGCCCTTTTTAATTCACAAACTATTTCCATAGCCCCAAAACTTTCCCTCATTTCATCATCCATACTGGAATGCTTTCTATAATCACCCTCAAATTCCGTATATGCCTTCCGCCATCTCTGAAATGCCCTTTTCTCTCCGTGAATTCCATCGCCCACACAAACGATCTGAACCCTCGAAGTCTCAAGCATTTCAATAATCGTATCACCATTGTCCGGCTTATACTCCAGAATTTTCAAAAGCAGCCCGGCCCTGGCATGGATATCGGGAACAATAACCGTTGGGATCTCCGTCTTAAGATTTATAATTCCACCAGGCATTCCCCCAGTTCCGGGAGGGCGTATGGGACTGACTTCGCTGGAGAGAACAGACACGGCATCAATAATTTTTTTCCGATACTCGTCTCCATCGGGAACTGTCTTTCTCATTGAGATATCTTTAAGTGCCTCAAAAAGAGGGATATTTTTTTCCATATTCATACAACTTTTAAGTAAAATTTTATTAAGAACCCTTAATTCCTACATTACAATGGTTTTATTCACTTCGACAAAACCCTCAGCCATTATCTGGGTAGCGTTGGCAAGGGCTTCCTCTTCCTCGGGGGCATCCATACTTTCTTTCAGAATGGCAATTTTATATGCGGGAGAACTCTTTTTTATAGGCCCTGATGAAAACTCAACCTCCTCGTCAATATTTACATCACCCTTGAGAACCGCACCCTCTCCCGAAGCTGATTCAGGAACGTCTTTTCTTAACCCGATACTGGTGTATTCAACCTTTCTGGAACCGTCAACATTCGGGCCTATATTTAAAAGAGAACCGGAATAGGTCAGTATCAGCGCCCCTTTCTCGTCGTCGGAGGGATGAGAATCCACCTCTTTCATCTTTAACAGTGAAAGCTGAGCTTCAAAATGATCCATCTTTTCTTTCCAGCCTTTTGCAATAAGTTCGTAGGATTCTTCATTATCCCCTAAATTTGATGTTTTTGTAATCTGCTTAATATGATCCTGAATGTTCTTTGGTAATTGATCGTAGTATTCTGCCATGCTTCTCTCCTTCTTATTCAGCTAATTGTAAGGATTTTGAGCTATGTGTCAATTAAAAAAAAGAAAAGCGAATAGATTTATCATCTCCATATAGAGATTTTCCGTTCTAAGAGGTGCCAGAACAATGAAAACTCTCCCTCAAAGCAGGAAAAGCAATTTTTTAACAAAGCAGGCAGCAAACATCACTAATTTCAGGTATAAAAAAATCTAAATAGTTGCCGATAGGGATAGGTATGAGCAGAAAAAAATCTTCAGTTGGATGTCTATTCTGGATCGCTTTGATTCTTCTGGTCTTAATTGTTCTTCTTGTTAAATATCCCCAAATCTCAAAGGCCATGGACACCACAGGCATACTAAAAATGACCAATTCGGAGAAAAAAGATAAACAAAAAGTACCGAAAATGCATCACACCGACACTGAAAACGAAACAAAGGAAATAAATAAAATCCCGGATGAGCCTGAAATAACAGAGAATACTACAAAAGATGAGCCTGTCAGAACCCCTGATCCTGAAGAGACAGTCACAAACAATACTCCAGAAAACATGAGAAATGCCAGGTTATACTTTATACGGGAAGACAGCAGCGGCAATTTCAATCTATCCTATTCAAAGAGACCCATCTTTTATGATGATTCTCCCCTTACAAAAACACTTAATTCATTGATAGGCCCCCTTTCAACAGGAGAATTAAATTCGGGACTCCGCACTCTCATCCCCTCAAAGGCGAAGCTGCTTTCAATCAAAGTTAAGAACGGAACAGCTATTCTGAACTTTAACGAATCATTCCGCTATAATACTTTTGGCGTCGAGGGTCTAAAATTTCAATTACAGCAAATAGTATACACTGCAACAGAATTCCCTACAGTAAATAATGTGCAAATTTTGATTGAAAATAAAAGAATTGATTTTCTTGAGGCCGAGGGCATAAACATAAGTAAACCCCTAAACCGGAATTCTTTCAATTATTGAAGATATATTTTTTATTAGTTTGTCCTTCAGGAAGTGCTTCCTGTCAGTAATGTAAAATAGAAATTCATTATTCCCTTTTCTCCCTCTTACAGGAGACAGAAGGACATTTTTAATACATACATTCTCCCGGTATAAAGAATCAACAACACCTTCCATAACTTCTAATAATATGCTTTTATCCCTGATAACACCATTAAAATTTTTATCGGGATTTTTCCACTCGAACTGGGGTTTTATCAGGGCTATTATCCATTTCTCTTTTATAATGGATAATATATGGGAAACAACCCCTACAACCGACCGAAAGGAGATATCAATAACCCCTGCATCAGGAATAATATTAAACTTATTCAACGACATTATGTTTGTCCTTTCTATAGCCGTAACCCTCCTGTCGGATCTTATAGAATAATCCAGTTGATTTTTTCCTACATCCACGGCATACACATGGGACGCACCGTTTTTTAACAAACAATCGGTAAAACCCCCGGTTGAACAGCCTGCATCAATAAAGACCCTGTTTTTTACATCAATCCCCCATTCTTGTATTGCAAAGAATAGTTTTTCCCCTCCGCGAGAAACAAATTTCTTTTCTCTTATCTCAATATCCGATTCCAGATCGATCAGTCTTTTTGGGTCTCTAATCCGCTCGCTATTGATAAACACCCTGCCGCAGAGAATCTTTGAGTAAACCTCTTTCGTTGTATAGTTTTTATATTTCGATGAAACAAATTCCAGTAGTTTTATCTTTTTCAATAGCTCAATTCTTCGTAATATCTGCTGATTTTCAGGCTTTTCCCTGTGTCCGCTTCAATATCAACAATGACACCGCTTATTAAAGATGGATTATTAACAATCTCCATTTTTATCGGCATTTGCGTAAGGCTCCTCTGAATAGCAATATCCTTATGGCTTCCAATAACACTGTCGACGGGTCCCGTCATCCCCAGATCCGTTATAAACGCCGTACCCTTCTTTAAAATCCTCTCATCCGCAGTCTGAACATGGGTATGGGTACCAAGTACCGCAGAGACCTTCCCGTCCAGATAATAGGCAAGAGCCTCTTTTTCCCCGGGAGACTCGGCATGAAAATCAATAATTATTATTTTAACTTTTTGGGGAATTTTTCTCAAAATTTCCCTGCATGCGGCAAAAGGACAATTAAAATTCCCCAGCCTGATCCTCCCCTGGACGTTTAAAACGGCTATATCATAACCGCGTCTGGTATTGATGCAGTAAGACCTTCCAGGTGCACCCGCAGGATAGTTTGCAGGGCGCAGTATATTTTTCTCCTCATCAAGAAAGGGAGATATTTCCCTTTTTTGCCAGATATGGTTACCGCTTGTGATTACATCAACACCGCTTGAAAAGAGCTGCTTAGCAATCTCCGGCGTAATTCCAAAACCATTCGCTGAATTCTCTCCATTTACTACGGCAATATCAATGTTATTGCTCTTTAGTATGGTACGCAGCCTGCTGAAAAGAGCCCGGCAGCCGGGCTGGCCAATCACATCCCCAAGCACAAGAACCCTCACGTTCTCAGACATTCACACTCCTTTTGAACCCCAAACCGCAGTGCAGCATACGGAGAATGGCCTGAACCTATGGGAATCCGTCTGTCTCCCCGGATAGACCGGATAAAATCTCATCCTGGATAATCCGGCAAATTCCGAACAAAGACCATCCCTACCGTGCATATTCAATAATTCTTGTTTCCCTGATCATTGTAATCTTGATTCTACCGGGATACCTCAGTTCTGACTCAATCCTTTTGGCAATCTCTTTAGCAATCTCCTTTGCATCCTCATCATTAACAAGTTCGTTATTTACAAGAATTCTAAGCTCTCTTCCTGCCTGAATCGCATATACCTTTTCAACACCATCAAAGTCTTCAGCTATTTTTTCCAGATTTTCGAGTCTTTTTATGTAATTATTCAGGGTTTCGCGTCTTGCCCCGGGCCTGGAGGCCGATATTGCATCCGCTATCTGAACAATAGTCGCTTCCAGACAAATTGGCTCGATATCATTATGATGGGATCCAACAGCATTGATTATTCTATCATCTTCCCCCATCTTTTTAACAAGTTCCATCCCAACCTCGGCATGATTGGAATCACCATCCGCTTCAACACCCTTCCCAACGTCGTGAAAAAGACCGGCTCTCTTTGCTATTTCCCTGTTTGCTCCAACCTCCGAAGCCAGCAAACCCGAAATAATCGCCACTTCCTTAGAATGTTCGAGAACATTCTGGCCGTAACTTGTTCTAAAATACAATCTACCCAGCAATCTGATCCCTTCCTGACCTACATTATGTATTCCAAGATCAAAAAGAACCCTTTCTCCTTCATTGTAGATAGTCTGATTCGTTTCTTCTGAAACCTTCCTGACAATTTCCTCTATCCTTGCAGGATGGATTCTCCCGTCTACAATGAGTCTTTCCATTGAAACTTTTGCTATTTGCTTTCTAACCGGGTCAAAACAGGAAATAACCACAGCTTCCGGAGTGTCATCTATTATGATATCCACACCCGTCAGAGTTTCAAGGGCTCTGATATTTCTTCCCTCTCTGCCGATGATCCTGCCTTTCATATCATCATTCGGAAGACTTACAGAAGTAACCGTTAATTCGGAACTCACTTCAGTTGAAAGCCTCTGGATAGCCGTAACCAGGACATCCCTGGCCTTTTTCTCAGCAACTTCCTGTGCTTCGTGCTCTATCTTGTTTATTACGACCCTGGCATCATGCTTTGCCTCATTACGCATAGACTCAATTATCAGCACCTTTGCTTCATCTTTAGTTAATCCGGCTATTTTTTCTAACCTATCTTTCCAATCCTTCTCTTCCTGTTCAATACTACTTTCTTTTTTTTCTAAAATCCTCTCACGACCTAAAAGCTCCTGCTCTTGTTTTTCAATTGCAGAGATTTTAACATCCAGGTTATCCTCTTTCTGTAACAATCTCCTTTCGAGACGCTGCAACTCGCTCCTTCTATCTCTAAACTCACGCTCCTGTTGATTCCTTTCCTTTAGGAGTTGATCCTTCGCCTCAAATAGAACTTCCTTCTTTTTAGCTTCTGCATCTTTTAACGCATCCTGCTTTAAACGTACAGCACGCTGCTCAACCGAAGAAAGCTGAAATCTGGCATACACCAGCCTGATAATCCAACCTAGAACTAAACCCATGAGAGGAAGAATTATTCCCAAAAAAATTGGCATACCTTCCCCCATCTTAATCTATTAAGAACAAGCTAATTGAAATAGCCTAAATTGTCAATAAAGCCAATTACAAAAAAAAAAAATACTACAAGCCCAAATCCTTTTCCAGCTACATTTCCCCGCTCCAAAAATCATCCATCCCGGATGCAGGGAATTGCTTTGTAATTATCTGTTTTTTCTTAAATCTTGCGATTCTCAAGCACGAACTCGAAAACCCTCTGGATGACGAAAGAGAGCAAGCAGGTATTGTAATTCCACGGGTATTGATATACCATACTGTCCCTATGGATAAAACCGAAACACCCCTTATTGTACAAGGAGACAGTTCTCTGCTTCTTGATGTCCACAATGAATATTTTGATACTGTACGATCTGAAATATCTTCCTTTACGGAACTTGAAAAATCACCAGAACACATCCACACTTATCGCATATCACCCCTCTCCCTGTGGAATGCCGCTTCTGCAGGACTGTCAAGCGGTGAAATTATAGACACACTATCAAAATGGTCCCGATTTTCGATACCTGAAAATATTATCTATTCGATAAAAGATATAATTGGAAGATTCGGGAAATTAATTCTACTGCCATCCGATCTGGAGGATGTTCTATTTTTATCCATCAAGGATAAAACAATTATCAGTGAGCTTAAATCGCATAAAACTGTATCAAAATATTTAATTCCTGCTAAAAATGGTTTTTTCATAAAATTGATTAACCGTGGAACAATAAAGTACGAACTGATAAAGATCGGATATCCAGTCCAGGATAATGCAGGTCTAACCTCCGGCGAGCCCCTGGATATATCCTTTAGAAAAACTACTTTAAGCGGACATCCTTTTAATGTCAGGGACTATCAAATAGAGGCTGCGAAATCCTTTTACGGGGGGGGGATGCCGGGAAACGGCTTCGGGACGGTTGTTCTCGCATGTGGAGCTGGAAAAACAGTTGTCGGGATGAAGGTTATGGAATTGCTAAAAACAAATACCCTCATCCTTTCTACAAATGTAGCAGCAGTCCATCAGTGGATAGAGGAGCTAATTGATAAAACAAATATAAAAACTGAGGATATTGGTGAATATACCAGCGGTATCAAAAAAATAAGACCCGTTACAATAGCCACATACCAGATATTAACATGGCGAAACAAAAAAGAAATGGATTTTCCTCATTTTCGGATATTTAAAGAAAGAAATTGGGGATTGATTATCTATGATGAAGTCCATCTTCTTCCAGCCCCTGTATTTCGAATTACAGCTGAAATACAATCAGTACGAAGACTGGGATTAACAGCAACTCTTGTCCGGGAAGACGGAAAAGAAAATGAGGTATTTTCTCTGGTTGGTCCCAAACGCTATGACGTCCCGTGGAAAGAACTTGAAAGCAAAGGCTGGATCGCTGAGGCTAACTGCCACGAAATACACGTTGATCTGCCGAAAAAGTTGAAAGTCCCCTACGCCACAGCGGATAAAAGAAAAAAATACCGAATAGCAGCTGAAAATCCTTTGAAACAAAGAATAGCAAAGCAGATAATTGAAAATCATCGTAGTGATTCCATAATTGTAATTGGCCAGTATATAAAACAGCTTAACGACATGGCAAAAGAATTAAAAGCTCCCATTATTACCGGGAAAGTTCCAAACCTCAAACGGGAAGAAATATACAGGGATTTCAAAAAAGGAAAAACAAAGATTATTGTCGTCTCTAAAGTTGCAAATTTTGCCATTGACCTTCCCGATGCTTCAGTCGCTATCCAGATATCAGGAACTTTTGGTTCACGCCAGGAGGAAGCTCAACGCCTGGGACGAATTCTGAGACCAAAAAAGAAAAATGCTTATTTCTATTCAATAATTTCAAGATACACAGTAGAAGAGACCTTTGCTGCTAATCGTCAAAAGTTTCTCGCAGAACAGGGATACAAATATCATGTCGAACTATGGGATTCTAAAAAACTGTAAAACGGATGACAGGAGTTTTTAGCTACTTTTTTTCCGAAAACGCATTATACTGCGTAAGAAGTTCAAACCTTGAATGGACATTAACTTTTTTAAAAATTTTCAATATATGATTTTTTGCTGTTCCCGGGGAAATAAACACCATTTCGCCAATTTTTTTTGTGGAATAACCTTTTAGCAAAAGAAAAAGTATTTCTGTTTCTCTCTCCGTCAGACCAAAACGAACCGAAAAATCCTCCATTTCATGGGTTTTTCCGCTAAGCAGGGTATTCATGTCCTCAGAGGAAAGATCATTCATCCTGATTTTAAAACGAAACTCAAACTCTCCAATACAAATAATGTCCATTTCCTTGAGACGGATGGGATCAAAACCTATCTTTCTTCCATTCACTACCGTACCATTAGTACTCTTACAATCTTTGATGTAGCAAACATTAAAATCATTCAGGATTTTCGCATGTTTTCTCGAAACTGTCTTAGATTTCAGGGTAAGATTGCAGTCATCCGCCCTGCCAATTACAAAGGGGCTGACAGTAACATTAGTTATCCACCTCTTGTCCGAATCCAGAATCCCTTCAAGATACCACACAGAACCGCCCGGAACAGGCATCACACTCACCTCTTAAATATATTCTTTCCCGGATTGTAACTGAAAAAACGATATTTGTCAGCAAAAAACCAGGATCACACGAATCCGTACACGACAAAAAATACGAAAGAGGCGGAAGACCGGAAAACAGGGGGCTCCCGCCATCACCGGATGCCGGCCTATTTCAGTTTAAATCCGTATCCCAGACCTATTGTAAGGGCATTTAATTTCCTATCATCGTGATAAATACCCCCATACTTGTCAAAAGACATGAACGAAAGATTATAGCGCAGGTCAAGCACAAAATATCCCCCCTTGCTTCCAACGGGAAAATCATAGCCCAGACCCATTATCATACCGAGAGCAAATATCTTTTGATATCGCTTATCTACATTAGTCTTAACTTTAGATCCCGTATCGGAATTCCTTTCTATATTGTGAGTCTTTCCGACCTTGAACATAAAGTTAGGTCCTGTAAAAATGGAAAATCTATTGAACTTGAATCTCACGAGAACGGGTAAATCTATCAGAAAGACCCTTGTGTTTACAAAAATAGTCTCATCTTCATTGTTGACATTTTTGAGCTTGTAACCGGCTTTCCTCACATCGAAAAGGAATTCCGGCTCCAGTATAAACCAATCAAGAAATTGTATTCTAAAAAACGCTCCTCCGCTTAATCCAACGTTCCAATGGGGTTTGGGATCCCATACTCCCGCCCTGTTAAGAGCATCCTCATCCCTCATCCTTTTCGCATCACTGCCCCAGTAATGGTTCAAGCTGAAACCAACACAGGGACCTATTGATAATTCTACTCCTGCCATAAATGATGGGATGATAACAAGTATTCCCAGCAGGATAAATATTTTTTTTAATTTCATTTTTTCCTCCAATAACGAAACTGTATAGAAAGAAATTTATCAGAATAGCAATTATTAATCAAACCTCAATTCCTACTTTTCTGGAATATGAGATTCTTTGGAATATTGATCAATATCTTTACCCGGGAAAAGAAATATGCAATAATCCGCTAGATATGTTTATATTAAAGATAATTGTAACTCTTATTGCAGGCATTATAGCGGGATTTATCAATTCAATGGCCGGGGGAGGGTCTTTGCTAACCCTGCCGGCTCTCTCCTTTCTGGGACTTCCAATGTTTACTGCTAATGCCACAAATAGAATATCGATACTTGCAGGAAATGTAATTGCATCTATAAACTTTAAAAGAAGGGGATATTCTGAAAATAAAACAGCCTTAATGCTCTCTTTACCCGCAATTGCCGGAGGAATTATCGGTTCACGATTTTCCATCAACCTTCCGGAAAGCCTGTTCAACATTATTCTTTCAACCATTATGGTTTTTATCTTCTTAATAACCATGAGAAAACCGAAAATACTTGAAGAAGAAGAGAAAAAGAAACTTACGATTCCCGGAAAAGCACTCCTTGCTGTCTCCTTTTTTCTTATCGGTATATACGGTGGGCTTATTCAGGTAGGTGTTGGTTTTATAATAATAGCCACATTAAATCTTCTAACAAACTTTTCTATGGCAAAAATAAACGGAGTAAAGGTTGTCATAATTTCGGCCTACACCATTTTTGTAATTCTGGTTTTCAGCCGTGAAGGTAAAATCGACTGGCTAATGGGTATGCCCCTCGCAACGGGAAGCCTCATAGGGGGATTTCTTGGGAGTAACTTTGCAGTTTCCGTAAAAGAAAAATGGATCAAACTCGTCATGGGTGCCGCCGTCATCGCCATGATAGTAAAGATATCGGGAATATGGAAACCTGTGATACAAGAATTAAACAAAATTTTTTAACTTCTTGAAAATAGTCACCCAAAAATACTGGTTTTTAAATCTGTTCTGACAGAGAATTCCTCAATTGCCAGTTCGATGAGTCTGTCAACCAGTTCAGCATAGGAGATGCCGGATTCTTTCCAGAGTTTTGGATACATACTAATTTTTGTAAACCCCGGCAGGGTATTAATCTCATTTACAAAGATTTCCCCTTCCTTTGTGAAAAAGAGATCCACCCTTGCCATACCTGAAACACATAGGGTTTTATAAACCCTTATTGCTGTTTCCTGTATTTCCGATTGTTCTTCCCCGGAAAGCCTGGCAGGTATTATAAGACTTGCCCCTGTTTCATTTAAATACTTCGAATCATAGCTGTAAAAACCGTCTTTTGGGGCGATCTCCCCCGGGATAGAGGCAAGAGGATCCAGATTGCCGAGAACCGAAACCTCGATTTCTCTTCCAGTGATATTCTTTTCAATAATTATTTTTGTGTCATACTCGAATGCCAGTCCCACGGCTTTTTTAAGAGCATCCCTCTCCGCAGCCCTGGAAATTCCTACAGAGGAACCAAGATTGGCTGGTTTCACGTATAAGGGGCTACCAAGCCTGTCAAATACCATGTCAAAATCTATTTTCTCGTTTCGTCGGAAAACAAGAAAATCCCCTATTGAAATACCTGAATCCCTTAATAAACGTTTCATAACGTCTTTATCCATAGAAATTGAAGAACCCAGAATTCCGGCACCTACGCAGGGCAAATCGGCTAATTTCGCAAGTCCCTGAATTGAGCCATCTTCTCCATAGGGGCCATGGAGAACGGGAAAAACAACATCAATATCTGAAATTGTTTTATTATTGTGCAGATCAATAAGTTTTCCGCCTTCCCTGCCTGAAATAAGAGCCGCCTCAGGATTGCTTTCCCTGTTAAGCTGTATTAGTTCGGAATTGTTTTTATCCAGCAGCTCTGCAACGGCACCCCCGTAAAACCAGTGGCCCTCCCTATCAATCGCAATAAGAACAGGGTTATATTTGTTCTTATCCAGGGAATCAAAAACATTTTTTGCAGATTGAACGGAAACCTCATGCTC
>CAZEKV010000039.1:0-17369 GCA_964512945.1 uncultured Spirochaetales bacterium
TATAATATATGCTCCAGACCCGGACTTACAGGACTCCAGGGGGTAATTATCCCTATCCATAGCGTAAACAACCTCATACTCTCCGAAGAAATTATAGAGGCTGTCGAAAAAAATAAGTTCAGTATATATCCCATTCGGACGGTAAATGAGGGTATGGAAATATTATTTGGCATTGAGGCAGGAAACAGAACAAAACGAGGAGATTATCCCTCAGGTTCAATTAATGGAATTACAGAAAAACGATTAAAAGAAATGGCATTGAAGGCAAAAGCTCATGGCTGAAATTAGTCCCCTTGACAGTACCAAATTACAGGTATTATAATTTTTCGTTAGATTCGCGGCTGTTATTACGATGGTGCCGGAGTTAATGCGGCGGAAATACTAAAAATAGGAGAAAAAGTAATAAATTTATGGCATATGCAGTAAATGGTGAAAAGGTAAAGAAGGCTGCGAGGAATTCTATACCCCTGGGGGTTAAAGTAAGCAAACTTACCCACGATACAGAGCAATACCTTGAGGAAATTCTCTCTGTTTTTTTAAGCGAAATCGGACAATCCGAACTGAAAGACAGACTGTCATATTGTATGCGGGAACTGGCTGTCAACGCCCAGAAAGCAAACACAAAAAGGGTGTTTTTTAAGCATAAAAACCTGGATATCAATAATGAAAAAGACTATTCAACCGGTATGGAGAATTTTAAATCAGAAACCCTGAGTAATATCGAATTCTACTTTTCTAAAATGAAAGAAGAAGGATTGTATATAAAAATAGTTTTCCACTCGAAGGAAAAAACTTTTACAATGTCCGTCTGCAACAATGTTGAGATATCCGTTAAGGAACAAATGCGGGTTTATGACAGAATAGCCAGAGCCAGAGCATTTAACTCCATGGAAGAGGCTCTGTCCATGGTTATAGATAATTCCGAGGGAGCGGGGCTTGGTATAGTTATTCTTGTACTAATGTGCAAAAAAATGGGTCTTGATGAGGATGCTTTTGATATCGATACGGAAGGCGGTGAAACAGTTGCAAAGATTACAATCCCCTTTTCAGAAATTCACCTTGAAAACCTCGACAGCCTCTCGAGGGGTATCGTTGAGGAAATCAACGAACTTCCCCAATTTCCCGACAATATCGTATATCTGGAAAAACTTATAAATGATCCGGATTCGGAAATAACCCACATAGCAAAACAGATAAGCACCGATCCTGCCTTAACAGCAGATCTATTGAAAAGCGTTAATTCTGCCCAATTCATGCTGCCAAAAAGGGTTGATAATATTGTTGAAGCAGTAAAGATTATAGGTTTGCGGGGTCTGAAAAACCGTCTATTTTCAACCGGAACAAAACGTCTGTTAAAAAGCAAACAGAAATGGCTCTGGGATCATTCACATAAAACAGCTTTTTATGCCTACAATCTTGCCAGAAATTTCAAAAGAAAACAGGACATCCTTGATGATGCCTATGTGGGAGGAATCCTGCACGATATTGGCAAGATTATTTTTTCAAACATTCACCCCATGCTACTGGAAAGAATAAATGGCTTTTGCAAGGAAAGAAATATAAAAAGGGATTTTATTGAGGATTTATCGGCCGGTCTGAACCATGCCTCTATTGGAGGATTGATAGCCGAGAAATGGAATTTCCCCGAACCCCTTATACAGGCCATAAAATACCATCACCTGCCGTGGGACTGTAAACCTGAATACAGGAGTGTGGTTCTATCCGTCTACCTTGCGGATGCCCTCTGCAAGATAGAAACCGGGGATCTTGTCTACGAGCAGCTTGATCCAGAAGCACTTCATGAATTTGGAATTACCTCAAGGGAACAGCTGGAAACGGTTTCCAGACGCCTTGTTGAGGCATTTAGCAAAGAAGTTTCCTGAATGTAGTTATTTATATCGGGCAGTCCAGGCGTTTATCAGGATTCCAAAGGCGACACCAACATTGAGGGATGCCTTCTGCCCCCTCATTGGAATTGTCACAACACCATTTCGAGTTTCGGCAAGGGTTCTTGCCTCCGGCGATATCCCCAGCTCCTCGGAACCGAGAATAAGTATACCCTCTTCAGGAAAATTAAAACTGGTAATTGGGGTTCCTCCAAGTTCAAGAGCAAAAAGGCCTTTCTTATCCGATACGTCCTTTAACTTTTTTATTTCCCATGGAACTACTTCCGTACACCCCATAGCAGAACGTCTCACCCTATTATGTGAGGGGAGAGGAGTATCCTGAGAAAGAAAGATTTTTTCTACGCCAAAGGCCTCTGCTGTCCGGAAAATTGATCCAACGTTGAATGGAGAACGAATATCTTCAAGAAAAACTTTGAACGGAAAGGTTTTTCTTCCCCCATTTTTTGCTTTCACAGGATCCGACTTGAAAAAATCCCATTCCCCCGGCTCTTCTCCAGTGTATTTCAGAAGGTGATGACGTAGCGAATTACAATTTCTTAATAATTCAGAACAGGACTCATCCGATATGTTATTAATATTATCTATTGCCAGTCTTAAAGAAGAACTGCTTTTAACATCAAATATCTTCTTATCCCGTTCCAGAATCCCCAAAATTTGCTTTATATATACCAAATCAATCGATTTCCCGGATGATAGAGTAAATTCAAACTCTCGAAGAATCTTTATTATTTTCCTTATTCTTGTTTTCTCTTTTAAGGACAGTAATTTTCTTATTGTAATCATCATTAAAGTGCATTATTTAAGATTTCTGAAAGTATATCCGGGGGTATTTTTTTGGTATCCAGCGAATTTACCCCCTCAATTATGCGGCTGATATCCTCAATTTTTATCCCAAAGTCGCTTAACCGCATCGGCAGCTGAAGAGAAACGATGAAATTTCGTATTTTTTCTACGATATCAGAATCCCTGTCGTTGGTAAAATAGGGATTATTCGATATTAATTCATCGAGTATTTTTATTTTATCCGGGAAACAATTGGCGTTAAACCCTAAAATATGGGGGGAGATAACTGTAGATATCCATGATTTCGACAATTTAAAAAGCCCATTAATGGAAAATGTAATTCTGCCGCCCATTTCCGGCTCCATGGCATATAGCCCGAGTGAGGTTAAAAACCCCGCCTGTGACGCATAACGTCTTATACTTTCATTGGCCGGTGTTGTTAACTTCATTATAATTGAAGAAATAACCAGCTTTATTGCCTGTAGAAAATATGTATCCGATAAAAAAGTTGCTTTGCTGGAAAAATATCCCTCAACAGCATGGAGGAGAATATCAAAAAGTATCGAAGAAGAGTACTTGTCGGAAAGCGTAGCTGTAATATCCGGATCGAATAGAATTTCATCAGGTGGTGACTCAAAATTTATAAGCCTTGGAGATCGACTTGCAGAATCAATTATGAGAGAAAAACCGGTAAAAGCAAATGGATTTCTAAAAGATGCCGGAATTTCTATATAGGGGAGGGATTCAGGCAATTTTTTTTTAAAATGTGTGTAGGAAAGATAATCGTCCAGGCCTATAGTGTTCGGAACAAGCTTTGATACAATTTTTGCAATTGATAATAATCCTACCCCTCCTATACCTATTACCGCCTTTATATGACTTATCTTTGCAAAGTCAATCACCTTCTCCGCCACTCTGCTGCCGGGATTAGGAGCTACCTCGTCAAATAAAATACTTTTGATTTCTTTCTTTTTCAGGCTATCTTTTATTAACCCCGGCAGACCGAAATTCGATAAAATATTCTCTGAAATAATTAAAGCGTTATCGGCATATTTCTCGACAAGGGAACCAATCCTGTTGACCGAGCCGTATGTTATCCCTGACTTTATATTTAAAGAAAATGCACACATATCTCTTCAGCTCTTCATATCCGTAATAAAAACGAATTTCTTCTCCATCAAAATCGCCCAGCCTAAAAAAAAAGAGAAATGTTTCCATTTCTCCGCTTCCCATCCATACACTCTCCGACCCTAATCCAGTCCAAATAAAGCAACAATATCGTCAGCAACCGCCTCAACAACCTTCTCAGAGATATACGAAGGATCCTCAAGCTTCCTTTTAACCTCTTCAATCCTATCCAAACGAACATCAGAAGACAGCTTCACAGCTTCCGTCACCTTGTACATTTCACTCATCGACTTTGCCTCTTGCGAAACACTTATCGAATCAGTTTCACTCTTTTTCAACGGCTTAGACGTTTTATTCGTTTTTTTGTACCTTAGAGCCGGATCAACCGGTCCCAATCTTTCGATAGTCATCCTGGAAACCCTTCCTTAGTATTCTTATCGGCTCGGCACCTCATAAAGTTGAGTATTTTTTACCGGAAACATGGATTGAATATTCACCCTTTATTGATGCCTTCTGCTCCAGAATCCCCAAAACAACATCGGGAATTCCCGTAAAATATTCCTCAAATTTCTTCGTCATCTCTTTTCCCACCAAAATATCACGCTCCGGACAGATTTCAACGAGATCCCTTATCAGCTTTATCAAGCGATTAGGGGATTCATATAAAACAAAATTCTCTCTCCTATCGGCAAGTTCCTTCAAACGCTTACGCCTTTTCCCCGGTTTAGGAGACAAAAAGCCGTCAAAAGTAACACTCCGCCCCCCCACCCCACTGACTGAAAGAATCGCAGCAAGAGCCGAAGCCCCCGGAATGGGAATAACCCTGAAACCGTTTTTCCTTACAATAGAAACAAGAAGTCCCCCTGGATCGCTGAGACCGGGGGTTCCGGCATCACTGACAAAAGCAATATCCTTTTTCTCCTTCAAAAAACCTACTATCTTCCCCGCTCCATACCTCTCATTATGGGATCTACAGCTGATTAAACGTTTGGAAATAGAAAATCTGTTCAAAAGACCAAGTGTACGTCTCGTGTCCTCACAAGCTATGACATCAACACTCCTCAATACCTCAAGGGCTCTCATGGTAATATCGTCCAGATTCCCTATGGGAGTAGCGACTATATACAGTATTCCCAAATTTTCACCATCATACCAGCAGATTTTCCCCACCGCATCCCCGGAATCATCTTGAACCGGAAAAAACAGAAGAATATCGGACAACATACCATAAAAACCTGTGAATATCAAAGATAAATTTCAAGCTAATACAGAAAGAATAAGCATTCAAAACTCTCCAGCGATGAAAATCTTTCAACGTTTTCCGGGTTTGTAAAACAAATTTACAAACCAAAAAAAGCGGGTATTCGGAAAAAATTCGGCTGTAACAAAAATGCCCGGCTTGTATACCCAAAATTTAAAGCAAAAGTTATTGATAATCGAAGAAATCCTAATATACTTACTGTTATGGGCTTCGGTGTGGATCTTCCTGCCGAATCTATAAATAAAAAAGAACGAGAAAATATTCCAGGCATTCTGCTGGTGTATTTTCCGAACAGGAGTAAAAAGTGTTGAAGAAAATGATTTTTGTTTTATCATTGTTTCTGGTTGTTTTTCTGTATGGAGAAGAGAAAAATCCGGTTATTGATGGTGATGTTTCCCCTTCGGAATATCAACAGAAGATTGAATGCGGAAAGGGAATGGAATTGTATATTACCATAACAGGAAACAAGCTGTTTTTAGCCGCAAAAGCAAAAACAACTGGATGGATTTCAATTGGCCTGGGATCAAAGGTAATGGATAAGGCTGATCTCTTTATTGGGTATGTAAAGGGAGGTAAATCCTCCTTTATCAGATCAATTGGGGTTAATCATTCACATAAAATAGCCGATTCCACCGGTGTTGACTCATTTGTAGTGAAAGAAACCGGGGGCTATACATATATTGAGTTTTCCCTCGACAGGGGAAAATTTATAAAGGCAGGGGCTGTCCAATTTCCTGTTCTGGTGGGATATTCAAAAAAGGATGATTTTAAATCAAGGCATAAATTCAGAAAGAGCCTGACAGTAAAAATAAAATAAACATTCCTCTGATTTTCAGAATAAATATGACGATGTTTTTCCAATCTTTCTATATGGAAAAACATCGTTAGAAAAAAGTGATACTAAAAATATCTTTCAAGCAGACCCTTAAAGGCTGCTCCATGTCTGGCCTCGTCCTTACACATCTCATGGACTGTATCGTGGATTGCATCGTATCCCAGTTTTTTTGCAAGAGTAGCAAGGTCTTTTTTACCCTGACACGCCCCAAATTCTGCATCCACTCTCATTTTTAGATTTGTTTTTGTATCAGGAGCAACTACATCCCCAAGAAGCTCCGCAAATTTGGAGGCATGATCCGCTTCTTCGAAGGCAATTCTCCTGTAGGCCTCGGCAACCTCAGGATATCCCTCTCTATCGGCCTGTCTGCTCATCGCCAGATACATACCGACTTCGGTACACTCGCCTGTAAAATTCATTTTTAAGCCTTCAACAACTTTTTGATCCACATCTTTTGCCGCTCCAATTATATGTGTATCCGCCCATACAAGCGAACCGCCGGATCGTTCCTTAAATTTTTCACGAGGGGCTCCGCATTGAGGACATTTTGCAGGGGGCTCATTCCCTTCATGAACAAAACCACATATTTCACAAACATATTTTTTCATATTTACCTCCGTCTATTTGTAGATATTCTTATGATAATAATTACTATTTTTATATATTTCAAGTAGATTCAACGCACTCCTGTGTCGGGGATTTTAAGAATTCAAGGAAAACTTGTTTCCCTGACTGAATCGTTTTATTAAAATAGTATATTTCAATTTTTCCTGTTCTGGTTTATATTCATGAAACCTATGAAAATGAATTTTTTACTGAAAGAATACGATATTGAAATTGACGACATAAGATGGTATCTGGCATCTTTACTGACCGAAAAGTTCCTTTCTTTTAGGGACAATAAACATGAACTGAATTATTACATCTGGTCAGGAAAGCTTGAGGAAGATCTCTACAATATGGAAGAGAAATTTCTGCTGGATATGAATGATCAGTTCGAAAAAAACCTGCTTGACGAAGCCACCCTCCGTGAACTTTTATCGGAGATTTCGAATCTTAAATCCGAAAGATCCAAAAAAGGCAAATAGAAAATACTCCTGGAATTTCAGGTAAAATCAGCTATAATTTTTTCTATTGTCTTTCTAATCTCCTCCAGTTTGACAGATACTTCCTTTTTTGCGATCTTAATTTCTTCTCTGCTTCTACAGGAAGCGTAGAATTTTATTTTCGGCTCCGTCCCGGAGGGCCTGGCAGAAACAACGGTTTCGTCTTCAAGAATAAACTGCAATACATTTGATTCAGGTAAATCTATCTTAGCCGTTGTTTTTCCTGATGCTGTATCTACAATTTTTCCATATAGATAATCTTTTAATATCTTAACCCTGCTGCTGCCAAACCGGACAGGAGGGGTTTCTCTTAACCATTTCATTATTTCTTTTATTTTTTCATTCCCTTCCGAACCTTTCAGGTATTTATTTATCAGAATCTCCTCAAAATACCCGTGTTCTTTGTAAAGCTCATTCAGATAATCGATTACAGTCCTTCCCAGGGATCTATTGTACATCGCCATTTCTATTGTCAATACTGCAGCCGATACCGCATCTTTATCTCTTACATCGGTTCCTATTAGATATCCGTAGCTCTCCTCTCCCCCAAAAATATAATCCTCTCCCGTTCTTTCAAATTCTTTTATTTTTGAGGCAATATATTTAAAACCCGTTAGAACATCGTAGACCTTTGTATTATACTTCCCGGCTATCAGTCTTTGCAATTCGGTTGTAACGATCGTTTTTACAATTACAGGTTTACGGGGAAGTTTATTTTTTTCTTTGAGCGACATCAAAATATAATCGGCAAGTAGTGCCCCCAGTTGATTCCCCGTTATTAATCTATATTTATTCCCGTCAGGAACGGCAATTCCGAGGCGGTCGGCATCTGGATCAGTTCCCATAACAATATCGGCATTTACTTTTTTACCAAGAGCAAGAGCCTTTTCCATTGCGGAGGCTTCCTCTGGATTTGGATATTTTACTGTTGAAAAATTCTTATCAGGTTTTTCCTGTTCCGGTACCACAAAGATTTTTATGCCGAGCTTATCAAGAACATTTTTTACCGGCATTAATCCCGTTCCATGAAGGGGGGTGTAGACAATTTTTATTTCGTTTTTGTATTTATCAATTATATCGTTTCTGATTATTTTATCTTCGACCGCCTTGAGATAACTTTCGTCTATTTCCCTGTCGATGTAATTCAATAATCCTTTATCAACCGCCTCCTTCTCACTCATTCCCTTTACCAAACCTTTAATTTTCCTCACTTCTTCAATTATGCCATCATCATGGGGGGGAACTATCTGACCTCCATCGCTCCAGTAAACCTTGTAACCGTTATATTCCTTTGGATTATGGCTGGCGGTTATTACAATCCCGCCTGCAGCATTTAATTTCCTTACTGCATACGATAACTCAGGTGTTGGACGCAGGGATGTAAACAAAAAAACTTTTATTGCGTTTTCACATAAAACAAGTGCCGCTTCTTTTGCGAAAATATCCGAATAATTTCTTGAATCATAAGCAATCACCACTTTTTTATTATCCGGGGCTACATTTTGATTAATATACTCGGCAAATCCCCTGGTTGATTTTTTTATCATATATGTATTGATCCTGTTAAATCCCCCGCCTATTATTCCCCTGATACCACCTGTGCCAAAGTATAAATCCTTGTAGAATCTATCGTATAACTCTTCATCCTTCTTTTGAGCAATCAGATCGATTATTTCCCTTCGGAATTCTTCGTTTTTCTCGATTTTTAGATATTCTTCCGCAAGATCATTAATTTCTTTACTCTCCATTATTATCTCCTGGATTAATTCTATAATACTTTTTTATTATTTTCATCATAAAATTTTACTTTAAAGAAATATTTGGGAATATGGAGCAAACGGACGCATTAAGAACAGGATTTTCTGAATATCTTTGTTCTGGATCGGGGAGTTATATCAAACTTTGAGTGCAATTGCCTTTTCAGATACTGGTATCCCAATCCTGCAATCATTGCCGCATTATCAGTACAAAGAATCATTGATGGAAACAAAGTTTTAAATCTTTTTTCAGATTCCAGCAACTCCCTCAGACAGGAATTCGCCGCCACCCCCCCGCCGGCAACTACATTTCTTATTCCGGTATCCTCTACGGCTTTTTTGAGCTTGTTAACAATCATCTTGATAGCTGTTCTCTGAAATGACGCAGCAATATTGGCATTTGTTTTTTCATACTCACAATTCCAGAATTTATCAAGCTGATTTATAACAGCAGTTTTTAAACCTGAATACGATACATCGTACCTGTGGCTGCCCTTATGCAGAGAAGGATAAGGAAAATTAAAGGCATCGGGATTTCCCTTTCTCGAAAGCTTATCAATTGCAGGCCCTCCGGGAAACCCCAGGTCGTAGTATTTGGCCACCTTGTCAAAAGCCTCGCCGCAGGCATCATCAATTGTCGTTCCCAGCACCTCGATTTTGTCATAGTCAAGCACTTTTGATATTATTGTATGTCCCCCTGAAACAAGCAGACCAATATAGGGGTAATCAACTTCATGCTCCAGTCGTACAGCATACAAATGGGCATAAATATGGTTTATTCCAATAAAAGGGAGATTAAGAGACCACGCCATAGCTTTTGCAAAGGACAACCCTACAAGGAGGGATCCTATTAAACCAGGCTCAACCGTAACGGCAATTCCATCAATCTCTTTCAGGCTAATTCCCGCCTCGTCCAATGCCTGCCTTACAACAGGCTCAATCAACTCAACATGCCTTCTTGAGGCTATCTCGGGAACCACACCGTTATAGGGTCTGTGATCTCTTATCTGACCGGCAACAAGATTGGACAGAATCCTGCTGCCATTCTCGACAACCGCAGCAGCACAATCATCACAGGAGCTTTCTATGCCCAGTATCTTCATCTTTCTTTTTCATTTTTAAATAATTCTGATAAATTCTCCGGCAAATAGCCATACTCAATCATTTCAGGATATATATCGTTTAGAGCCTCCGCTAATTCAGACGACCAGATATGACCTATCATAACGGCATAGCCGTTCTTCGCCGCTACTTCAAAACCACTTTCTATTGCCTTCAACATAGACTCCTTATTCTTCTCATTATCAAGAAATATTGAATTTCTTTTGATATATGTCAATCCCAGATCCTTAGATACTTCACCAACAACTGATTTTCCGGTTGTAAGGCTGTCGAGAAATTTTATATTTTTTTCCTTAAAAATACCCAGGATCAGCGTCATTTTTTCTCTATCCGCTGTTATGAGCGACCCCTGATGATTGTTGACCATTCTTATCAAGGGGAGATCCCGGAGATTTTCTTCTATCGTTTCCCTAACCTCAGCCTCGCTCATTTCCAGATATATTGCTCCCGGCCCCGGATCTTTTCCGCCTATTGCTTCCATCGGAAAATGCATCATTATTTCTTTATTATTTGCCCTTAGAATCCTGGCACATTCCTTTGTAAAGGGTAATTGAGGCAGTATCGAATAAGTTACCGGGAATTTGATTTTTAAAAAGAGATCCATATTTGTAGTACTGTTTCCAACATCATCAATAACAAAATAGAGCCGCCCCCTGGGTTTGGAAATCCTTGCCAGTTTTTTGGCGGAATCAGGTGTTTTCTTTTCTATTTTTTTCTTAGCACGGGCATTTTTGACGCTCTTTCCACTAATTTTTTCCACCCTTTTGACCTTCGCACTATCCCCCGATAGCTTTGCTCTTGCTCTTTTATAGCCTGCCCGATCTGAAACGGAACCATTTGCCATTTCAATCGGTTTTCTATCAACAATGAAAAGGGATGCTGTAAGAAGCATAAAAACTACGATGGAAAAAATTGCATAGTACAGGAATCTGTTATTATTCTTCATCAGAAAGGATTCTCAATTATTTCTCTCTGTTGGTCAAGTGGAGAGATGAGGGATAATTTGAATCCCGAAAAGCAGCCCTCCCCTTTTCGGAACTCATCTACAGACTAGTTGTATACATACTCCTTCAATTCTTCTGAATGTACACGTAATTTCTTTATGGCTCGCATCTCAATCTGCCTTACCGTCTCCGGGGAAATACCCAGTTTTTCGCCGATCCTTTTTAATGTATATTTCTTTCCACCGTAAAAAGAAAACCTATAGAGCAAAATTCTTCTTTCCTGTTCAAGCAGATGCTCCAAAAACCTCATTGTATCTTCGTGAAGATTTTTAGCCATAAGTTCACTATCGGGGTTATAGGAATAATCCTCGCATATATCGTGGAAAGTGCCCGAATCAGAGTTCAACTGAGAATCAAGAGAAATAAAATTATTTGTAACAGAGAGAATTGATACAATATCTTCCTCATTCATCTTCAGTTCCTCAGCTACTTCCGAAATTGAGGGCTTTCTAAGATACCTCTGAGTTAGTATATTATAGGTCTTCTGAATCTTCTTTAAGGTCTCTTCTTTCCTGTGGGGAAGCCTTATAGGACGTCTTTTGCTGGATAGAAATCTTACCATTGCCTGTTTTATCCACCATGCCGCATATGTACTGAATCTTACATTCTTACTATAGTCGTACTTTGAAGCTGCTTTGATTAACCCTATGTTTCCTTCCTGTATCAAATCTATAAAATTGACATCCCTGACAGCATAGGATTTAGCGATTTTAACAACCAATCTCAAATTAGCTTCGACCAATCTCTGCTTTGCCGCCTCATCACCGTTTTCAATCTTTCTTGATAATTCGAGCTCCTCAGAAAAGGACAACAGGGGGGTTTTCATTATCTGCCTGAAATAAGACTTTAAAGCGTCTTCCTCGGTATTTTGCTTTTTCCTCAAGTTTTTCATACTGACTCCTGCATATATCTATGCAATTTACGTGCCATGTTGACATATTTACAAAATTGGCTCATAACTACCTATACTGCAAGGAGTTAGACACGGACATATTTTCTTGTCCGCTCAAGATTAAAAATTATGTATGATTTTTAATACATTTGTTATAATTTATCCTTTAGATTATTATACATGAGCTTAGACAGGCCAAGATTGGCAGTTTTAGACATACTGGATGAATACTCATCGTACAGCATATCTTCGAAGATATCCTCTGCCATGTTTCTATTTATTAAAGATGACTTTTTTACTGTTTTACGCATCGAATTAAGCATTTGTTTTATAAAAATGGCCTCAAAGTCTCTACATGCCTTTTGCAGCCTCTTTAATTCCATTTCCTTTTTCGGAACTACAGGATCCTGATTCCTGTAGTTTATCATATTTAAATCATTTACTTTCATTAAAATCTCCTCTTCATATAGTTACAGCAGAATCAATTCGCCGTACAAGGCCCCTGATTCCTCGATAGATTTAAAAATTTTTATAATATCAACTGTTTTTAAACCAATTTGTTTCATTACATCTATTAGATCCTCGACATTCTGGGTTTCATTTATAATAAACTGTTCTTGTTTTTCATCACCGTAGTAGGAATCATCAATATTAATATTCAATCCCTTGTATGAGATTGCTATTTTCCCGATTTTAACCTTTTCACCTATTATTATTACACCTGTCTTCTGATTTATCACAATCTTCGCTTTTCCGGCAGGGACGACTTCAATGTTTTCAATCTTTGCTGCAAGATTCATTAAATCGCCTTCATATTTCTCAAGGATCTTTATTGTAATTTTCTTATCATCTACTCTGATAATTTCAATATTTTTTATTTCGGATTCTATCTTCTCTGCGATATTTTTAACTGTATTATAATCTGAATATTTCAGAATAATGGAAAGCATCTTTTCATCCATATTCTTACTCATGTCTTTTTTTAATCGCGCCCCTCTCCTTAGATTTATAGAAGTTTTATTCTTGTTTTCGGCTCCTCCGATTTTGCCCTGTGCTACAGCCCAGATCTCTCCCTTTCTGTTAACAAGCTCCGTTAGCATCAGGGTTCCATTCTCAATGCTTCTGGCATCGCCTACACTGGAAATAACAATATCAATGGCTCCATTCTTTTTAGTGTTTTCTTCCACCAGAGCGTTAACCATTACTACAGCACAGTTTTTACTCTCGATATCACTTTCCTCTATTTCAACACCATAGGCTCCAAGAAGCTTTCTTACGGCTTTTTTCATGAGGGCATTACCTTTTGAATCTCCCTTACCTGCAAGTCCGGTTACAATCCCGTATCCTGTTAAAAACAGGCTCTCTACTCTTTCTATATCGGCGATGTCCTTGATTCTTACCTGAAACGGGGCTTTTTCTTCTTCGCTGTGCAGAAGTGCCGCAAAAAACAGGAATAAAAGAATAACAGATTTTCTATTCAATCCAGACCTCCATTGAATTTTTTACAATCCCTTTTTTAATTTTACCCGTTGTATCAAATCTGACATTTGTGATTTCCCCGGAACCTGCAGATTTCAAGATAATCCCGGTATCGGTTATAACAACATTCCCTTTTTTAAATATAATTTTTACATTATCCCCGGTAGAAACAATCCTGATCTTTCTAAAATATTTTTTCTTTAAAAGGATATCTCTGGAAATTGATCTTTTCAATTCAAGATCTCTCAGATCGGTAGTTCTAAAAACAGGTTCATCATAGTTTATTTCTATTTTATTTTCCTTGAAAACAAGATCTCCTGTCCTGATACCGTCTCCCACCTTGAGATATTTATTTGAATAGGCAACCTCATTGTACAGGGTCACTCCGATACTGAAATATTCTTTTTTCAGTTCATCATTTTCGTAATAGGAGATGCCTATTTCATATTCATTATTTTCATTTTCACGGCCTATAAAATATTTTGCAACGGTCTTCATCTTGCAAATAGATTCCGGAAGATCAATCTCAGCAAACATCGTTTTATCTTCAATTATTTTATTCAGCTCTTTTAATATTGATATTACAAGATTCTTATTGTTTTCAGGATCCATGAATTCTTCGGGGATGTACACAAAACGCGATCCCACAAGGGTAAAATCAGCAGCTGTTTCCTTTTCTATTATATCCTTTATTTTTCTCAAAGGAATCAGGGAGGGTTTTTCCGACAGGAAAACAGGAGTATCACCGATATCAACACTGTCTACCAGCAAATCACTTAATTTAAGTTCGTTTTCATTTGCCACCACTATGTTCTTCAAATAGTATTCACCTGAAAAAAGGCCAAACTCAACCCCCATCCATCCGGACAGAAAAAATATCAGTAAAATAGCTTTTATCTTATGCCTACCTGTCATTTCAGCGTTTCAAATTATTGGCAATTCCCAGCATTGTGTCACTTGTCTGGATAGCCTTGGAATTTAATTCATAAGCCCTCTGTGCCACAATCATATTAACCATCTCTTTTACAACCTTTACATTTGCCATTTCGATAAACTTTTGATGAACCATACCCATACCATTAAATCCCGGACGTCCCCCTATCGATTCACCCGATGCATTACTTTTTTTAAAGAGATTCTCTCCTATTGATGTTAAGCCTGCGGGATTTATAAATCGATAGATTTCCATCTGACCAATTTGTATAGGATTGTCGTTTCCCCCTATTTTTACGGTGATTCTTCCGTCTTTGGAAATAGTTAACGAATCTCTCA
The DNA here is from genome assembly GCA_964512945.1 of uncultured Spirochaetales bacterium. GTDB lineage: Bacteria > Spirochaetota > Spirochaetia > CAZEKV01 > CAZEKV01 > CAZEKV01. The sequence continues at coordinate 14,547 of CAZEKV010000039.1, forward strand.
CAAAGTCATCGGGGAGAATTATCTCCGGCATGACTCTGTACCCATTTGAAGTTACAAATTGCTTGTTATTATCGATCTTGAATGACCCGTCTCTCGTATATCCATAGGTCCCATTCATAAGTAAAACTCTGAAGAAACCCTCCCCCTCGATAGCAATATCCGAGGGTACACCCGTTGCCTGCAACGAGCCCTGGTCAAATATTTTCTGCGTGGCGGCAACACGGACACCATGTCCGATCTGAACTCCTGTAGGGATTACCGTCACCTCCGTGGCAGGTGTCCCGGCCACTCTCCTCGTCTGATAGAGAAGATCTTCAAATTCCGCTCTGTTCTTCTTGTAGCCTGTTGTATTAACATTGGATAGATTATTTGCAATCGTATCAATATTAAACTGCTGTCCAATCATGCCGGATGCGGCCGTCCACAGTGATCTCATCATAAATTAGTTCTCCTAATAGTTTATCATCTAAAGCTTGATAGCATCGTTAATTAACTTCCCGGTCAGAGCATCCTGGGTTTGTATTGTTTTCTGGTTTGCCTCATAGGCTCTGTTAACCTCAATTAATTGCACCATTTCAGAAACCGGATTAACATTTGAAGATTCAAGAAAACCGGTAATAACTCCCGGCTTTTTTTCGTTTTCTATAATTTTGGCTTTCCCGGAGTGTTCCGTATCCTTCCAGAGAGAATTCCCTTCTTTCTTCAGATATCGGATGTTATGAAAATTTACAATCTTTAATGTATCCAGATATTCCATATTCTCCCAGTCATTTTCTGCCATTGAGACAAGGCGTTCGGGATCACCCTCATAAAGGGTGTTCTGAAATATTCTGCCGAACTTATCTATTACAAAATTATTCTTTTTTATGGATATTCTCCCCTTTTCGCCAAGGACAGGATACCCGTCCCTTGTCAACAGCAAGCCCTCTTTACCTAACAGAAAAGCCCCATTCCTTGTATAGCGCTCTCCAAGAGGTGTTTCAACCGACAAAAACCCCTCGCCCTCCAGTGCCAGATCAAAGGGATTGCCTGTATTTTTTAAAGGCCCCTGTTCGAAAACCGTATAGAGCTCATTTAATTCCACCCCCGTACCCAGTTTACCGACGAGGGGCATTGTATCCGCCGAACCAATTGGAAGTCTGTACAGACCGTTATCTCTCATCCGTCTTATAAGAAGTTCGGGGAATGCCTTAAAAGAGGCCTGATCACGCTTATATCCGTTCACATCCACATTAGCCATATTATTTGACAACGCATCCATTTTGTGCATTTGAGCCATCATCCCGCTTGCACCGATATACAAACCTCTAACCATTATTTTCTCCCTGAAATTTCTTACTCAGATTATCGGGCTTTTGGATTTTCTCTTGATTATTTTTAACAGATTGTTATACATTTAGCCCTGACAGCCAGGATAGCTCAGGGGTAGAGCAGCTCACTCGTAATGAGCAGGCCGTGGGTTCAAATCCCACTTCTGGCTGAAATTTCCGGTCTTCGTTTTTTCTGGATTTCCACAGTAGATCAGGAGTTTCTCAGGATCCCCTAATGTTTTCTCCTGGATTTTACAAATCGCGCAAAATCGTTGATGTTTTTTACAATAATTCTATCATTCAGAATCTCAATTCTTCTCTGCGATGCAAAATGATTCAATATCCTCTGACATCTATCGGGACTCATACCGCACCAATGGGCTATGTCATCGGCGGTAGTAGGAAAGGATCTTTCATCTGTTTCCTCTTCGAGAACCGGCTGGGATTCAGAAAGCATCAGGAATACATCGGCTACCCTTGCCGACTCCTCTTCAAGGGTAAGAATCATAAATCTTCTTTTTTGATCGTATATACGCTTTGAAAACAACTTCAGCAATTTTAAAGCAATCTGGGGTGTTCCCCTCATCAGTATTTCAAAATTCCGCCTGTTAAATTGCAATGCTTTTACATTCTCAATGGCAATAATGGTTGCCGACCTTGGAGCCTCTTCCAGTATTGCCATTTCCCCGAATATCTCGCCCGGCTGCAGGATATCTATAATCTTCTCAATATTTCCCATAATCTTTACAATCTGGACACGCCCCGATTGTATAAGGTAAAAATCATCCCCTGGCTCATATTCACAAAAAATTATATCATTCTTTTTAAAGGTATCCGCAAAACGTTCAAACATTGAAAGGTCTAAAGCCATTTTACACCTCCTCTATTTTTCTGAGGGCTTTTTTTGCCTTTCTGTAGGCTGACGAATCACTGGAAGCCATGGTTACTATCTTGCTGTAAAAATTTTTGGCCTTCACCATGTCACCTTTCTGTTCATAGCAATTCCCGACATAAAAAAGGGCATCGGCAAGTTCGGGATGTTTTGGATATCTTTGTATCATGGATGTATAATGCCTTATACACTGGTCATACTCGCCCAATGAATAATAGCATCTCCCAATTTCGTAGATGGACTTGGCAATGTATTCCTCGTCCTCGTAATTCGTAATAATTTTTTTAAACCCTTCAAGGGATGAGACATACTTCTGCTGACTGAAAAGGCTTACGGCATTATAGAATTCCCTTGCAGAATCCGATAGTTCATTTCCCTGTTGTTTCCTGGATACTGCCGGATCCGCCCCTCCATGCTGCTGCATCTTTAATTCAGCCAGTTCGATCTTCTGTGAGGCATCGAGGGCATGACTTCCGGAGGGATAATAGGTTAGATATCTCTTAAATGCATATATGGCCTGTCTATATTTTTTGTTATTTATATAATAATTGCCTATATTAAACAGCCCTGTCTCAGGAGCCATGGTTTTTTCATCCGTATACAGCAGATTCCTTACCTGCT
>CAZEKV010000040.1:0-16860 GCA_964512945.1 uncultured Spirochaetales bacterium
ACCGTCTCGAAGGAATATAAAGACGATATTGATTTCCGCTTTTTACAGGTTTCTAAATTACCGGTCACCATCCTGAATAGAGTTTACTCCATAAAGCGGCATCAATCCAGATTAAAATAAAAAAAGATACAATGCACAGGACTTGTATTATTTTAACAATTTACGTATCTTAGGTAACTATGAATAAACTTACAAAAATCACTGTAACAATAAAAAATAGGAAGAAAGATTTAGATTGGTTTCTTCCTTTAATAATCCTTGCTGTATGGTCCCTGGATGCTTTTCTGTCCCTATTTTCTACGGGTTTTGTTTCTGTCGATGGGGGTTTTATCGTAAGCTGGATTATAAAATTAATAGTCATATCGACGAATTTGTACTTCTTTTACAATCTTTTCATCCTGGAAAAAACGAATCTTTACAAGATTTTTAAAACCTATGCGGGTTATGGAATCGTAATCGTATACATAGGTTTTGGGCTCCCCAGAATATCATGGGAAATGAAAAATCTTATCTCGGAACAGGCCGCACTGAAACTCTGGATATTTAATTTTATCTCCTGTATTTTCCCGGCTGCTCTATATCTTTTTCTGGCAAGCAAAAAAACACAGTTAAAATGGAAAGTGCTGACACTGAAAGAACTCAAAAAGAAAAAGGATCGTAAAAAAGATACAAAGAGTAAGCCCCCCATAGATATAATCGTTGAGAATGTAGATATGATAATCCAGTGTATTATTATAGTTTCTCTCATATGGAATTTTATCTTCCAGCTCTACATCATTCCGTCGGAATCCATGGTTCCCACATTTTTGGGACAGGATCGGGTTGTTGTTACAAAGTTTCTTTCCGGTCCAAAAATACCCTATACCGACTGGAAAATCCCGATGGTAAAAAAACCTCACCGTGGGGATATAGTTGTATTCGAAAGCCCCCATTACACACAAAACTCTTTGTTCAAAAAGCTTTTTCATCAATTTTTTCTCATGATATCTCTTGGTACTTTCGATATTGACAGGGCTCCGAATGGAGGGCCTAAACATCAATACATAGTGAAGCGCATGATAGCGGGAGAAGGCGAAAAAATTATGATGGTTAACGACAGGGTTTACATTAAAAAAAAGGGAGAGGCCGATTTTAAGGAATTAACGATTGACAGAGAGAAATATGCCCACCTTAATCTACATGCTGAGCCCGAAAAAATAAAAAAGCATATAAGATCGATTCCTACATCGGCTGAAAAAAGAGATTTTTTTGACAAATGGGATGCCTGGACTGAAAATGTCAAAATAGCCGATCTCTACGGGGATATCATTAGCCTGCATAGATCCTTTAGCAGCAGACTAAAAACCATTTCTCCGAGAAAATACAGGGAAATTCTTTCTAAACTGGAAGCCTCCGCCTTTGATATCGAAATTACTAAAGAAAAGAATCCATATCAAAGAGCCGGGATGTGCCGAATGGGGAATTTTGAAGAAGAGATCATTTACTTTTACAATACTATAACGAATCCTGACAGGCTGAAATACTTTGACGATTTTATTCAATCGGTATCCACCGAAAATATTTCAGAATTAAACCTGTACGAGATTAATTGCAAAAAATTAAATTATGGAATCAAATTCTTTTTGCTGCAAAGATACAGTATCTATCTTGATCTGATTCTGAAAAATCAAAGCTTTAGTGAATATCTACAAAACTCCGGAGATAAAGAATTATTTGAAAATTCGGTTCAGATCGCCAGATATGTGGATCCTGTCGATGAATATTTTAATCCGGTGGATATTTCTTTTGATATGAGAAATTTCAACGAATTTCCCGAGGGAAATAATAATTATATTCTTCCTGGTAAATATTTTTTAATGGGCGATAACAGGTATAATTCAAAAGACTTTCGTTTTATATACGAAAACTTTGTCAAATACGACCGCAGTCTGGATTCATCCGATGAATTTTCTGTAATATACTCCTCCAACATCCGGCCTTATCTACTGGATGAGAATAAAATTCTGGGTATTGCACGTGCAAGATTCTGGCCGCTCGAAAGAATAAAAATATTTTGATTCTAAAAAAACGATCCTCTAAATAGGGCAGAAGGTGAAAATAAAAAAGCCGGAAAAATTCTATACAACAACATTTTTTATAGGCCTCGGGTTTTTCACAATGGGGCTCATGGATCCCCTGTATGATAATTTTGTTCCCCAGCTTCTATCAAATTTTATAGATTCAAAATTTGTTATAGGTGCTGTAATGGTTCTTGACAATATTTTTGCTCTAATACTTATTCCGATAGTCTCTACTTTATCTGACAGAACAAGAACCTTCATAGGCCGAAGAATGCCGTATATTCTTGTCACTCTCCCTTTATCAGCCGTTTTTTTCACCCTCTTACCCTTTTCCTCTACTCTTCCCATTCTGATTCTGATTATTTTTGCCCTCAATATCTTTAAGCAATCCGGACGGGGACCTGTTGTTTCTCTAATGCCTGATACAATATCCGGTGAATTCCGTTCGGAGGCAAACGGTATAATAAACATGATGGGGGGTCTCGCTGCAATTGTAGGAACTGTAGCTCTTGCAAAGCTCTGGGATGTCTCGGTTGATCTGCCCCTCATCGGCAACACTTACAGGAAATTGCCGTTTATGACATCAGGAATACTTGTAATTTTTGCTGTAGGACTCCTGTTTCTCTTTGTTAAAGAAAAGCATAGAGCTCCGGAGAAAAATAAGAATGGGTTTTCCGGCATAAAATCCATTCTTGAGGTATTCAGGACGGGAAACAAAAGTGTACTTTTTATTCTCCTTGCAATTTTTTTCTGGTTTGTGGGATACCAGGGAATACTTCCTTTCATAGGGCTGTATACAAAAAACATTATTGGAACCTCCGGGGGAACAACAGGCCTTTCAATGGGGATGTTTGCCATAGCCTACGCTGTATGTGCGGTCCCCTCTGGTGCTGTAGGGCATAAAGTAGGTCGGAAGAAGGTAATTCGGATTTCGCTGAGTGCTGTAATTATTTTGAGCCTTGCACTTTTTGCCCACTCGGTTTTTGTAACAGCACCGGTTCTAATCCCGGATAAAATACCCACAACTGATTTTGAAAAAGTGATCCTCCCCCAAATCGACAGGCAGAATAGCAGTGACAGAATGTTTCTGATAAATTCGTTTAAAAAAGATGGAGATTTTTATTTTCTGAAAATGAGTCTGAAGAAAGATTCTATCCGTAAGGCATGGAATATTATTAATTCTACAAAATACATCGATTATCGAATCAGAAAAGATGTATTTGAAAAGAAAATAATTCCATTATTAAACAGAGGAGACACCAGGCGGATAATTTCTGGAAGCTATGGAAAAAGCGGTAATTATTATGCCCTGAAACCGGATCTATCTCCCGCAGAAAAAAACATCATATGGGACATTCTAAATACAAATATCTACAAAAATAGCCTTAGTCTCTATTCTTTCTGGATACTTTTATTTTTATTTGGAATCTTCTGGGCAGCTATTAACACCAACTCTTTTCCGATGCTCTGGGAAATGGCTGATTCCGGGAATATGGGAATGTTTACAGGCTTGTACTATTTCTTTGCTCAGGCTGCGGCAATTGCCCCGATATTTACCGGATTTTTAATTGATTTCACCGGTTTCGGAAGTATTTTTCTTTTTAGTGCCATTTTTATGGCTATTGCTTTTTTCCTTATGAAATTTGTCACAAAGGGCGAAGCAGGCGGTAACAGACAGACAACCGGAGAATAAGGGAAAACGATAAAACCCAGAAATACTTTCCCATACTCCATTTGTATTTTTCACACAATATTGCCTGTTCCTGCAATATTACCCTCTCCTGCGCTTTGTCAACAAGATAACGGAACGAAGCTCCTTACTGTTTTTGGCCTCTGTCCATTCTTTCTGAAAATCTTTATCCTGAAGTATCTGAGCGATATACATCAACGCCCTTATATGAAAATTCCTCTCGTCCTTAGTCCCTATTAAACAAAAAGCTGTGTAAACGATATCATTATTCTCATTCCACCTTATGCCAAATTTATTTCTGACAAGAACTATATCAAAAATATTCTCTCCCTCAATCACTGCATGGGGAATCGCGTGGGGAAGGGCTATCCCCGGATAAATAAGTGTTGATGATAATCTTTCACGCTTGTTCATCTTCTTTTCAAGTTCTTCAGAAGAGATGTTCCATCTGCTACCCATAACATTCGCTATTCTGGAAAAAAGTTCCTCTCGCGAAATTGTTTTGCTAAAATCAATAACCTCTGCCCCTTTGATTATTCTGTCAAATCTATCTTCTATGATCTCATCCCTTTCAAACAAAATATCAAGAAGTTCGCTCTCCAGTTCATTCTCATCATCTTTACCACTCTTGAGTTCAGGATTCATAATATTTTTAATCATATGAATAAGTGCTGATTTCCTGTTAACCCTGTGGCGCGAATAGAATACATACCATAGTAAACAGAGGACTACAAATAATCCCGATATAAGAATTATACCTGAACCCATTTCTATTACCAGAACAATGTATACGATTATACCCGCTATTTGAATAACCGGGAAAAACGGGGACTTAAAAGATGGTTTATAATTTGATACTTTTGAAAATCTTATTACTATTACAGATATATTCACCATAATAAACAGCAGTATCATAAAAAGCGAGGCTACTTTTGCCAGATTCTTTATATCAAACAGAAGAATATTTATTATAATAAAAACTGATGTTAGAATTAAAGAAACGATGGGTATCCTTTTCTTTTTGGTCAAAATACTAAAATATCCCGGAACCAACCCGTCCCTTCCCATGGCAAGGGGAGCCCTGGAAGAAGCAAAAATACCAGCATTAGCAGTTGTTAGAAATGCCATTATCGCCGCAGCGGAAATAGCATAGAAATATACCTTTGCCGGGACTCCTCCCCCGGGGGGGAAAAATTTTACAGCATCTGAAAGCGGCATTCTTGAATGGTTTAGAGTATCAACCGGCATCACTCCCAGTAATACCAGAATAATCAGCAAATAGAGTATTTGGACAACAACAAAAGCATACAGCCCCCCTTTTACTATACTTTTTTTTGGATCCTTTATCTCCTCTGCCACACTTGCGATCTTCGTTAATCCACCATAGGATATAAAAACAATCCCGGTCGCCTCCATTATCGCATTCCAGTCGAAGAAAGAGGTCGGTTTAAGACTGGAAAAGTCTACAACACGATACCCCAGTATTATATAAAAAAATAAAATCCCAAGCAGGAAAACCACAAGCAGACTCTGAATCCGATTGGAAGACTTTAAACTGAATATATTCAGAAGGGTAAACAAAACACAAACAGAGGATGCAATTAATTTTAATTCCAGCTCTGACATCTCAGGAAAAAAAAGGGTAATAAAAATCCCCGTTCCATATAGTGCGAAGGCACTCTTGAGGCAAATGGAAAACCAGTTGGCAAAACCGGCTATAACACCTGCACCGGATCCCAGGATTCTGTCTATAAAAAAATAACTTCCCCCGGCTTTTGGAATAGCCGTAGCAAGCTCAATTTTTGAAAAAAGAGCCGGGAGCATAATAATTCCTGCGAATAAATAGGCTACAAAAATTCCATTTCCGGCAATCTTGTAAACGACTACCGGAAGAACGAATATTCCGGAACTAATCATCGCACCGGAGGCCATGCAAAAAATATTAAAAGTACCGAGGGTCTTTTTTAATTTCATGAGTGAATTCTCTTGTTAGATATGTATTTTGTCAAGAGTAATTTATTAATATACTTCCTGTACAACAACCTCAAACAGATAAGAAATAGGCCTATTTACACAGAAAAATAATAAGACTGATCATTAAAACCACAAAAAAGGAGGGCTTCGTAATTGGCATAATCGAGAAAATCCTATATCATCCCGAAGCTAACGCTATATAATAATTTTGAGGGAGATACTGTCTATGGATTCATCTGGAAAAAATTTTGAGAAAATAAAACGCCTGCAAACTCAGGTGGGCGGCGTTTTTGCCGGAGCTGACAGTACAATACATAACCTTTTCATCGGCTTTCTATCAGGACTGCACGTATTGATTGAGGATATTCCGGGGGTTGGGAAAACAACACTGGCCAGGGCTCTCGCAAAAAGTGCCGGGCTGGACTTTGGAAGAATCCAGTTTACCCCCGATCTTCTGCCTGGGGATATCCTTGGAATGACCGTCTGGAGTTCTGAAAAAAGGGAATTTGTCTTTAAAGAGGGTGTAATTATGCATCAGTTTATTCTGGCCGATGAAATAAACAGGGCTTCTGCCAGAACCCAATCAAGTATGCTTGAAGCAATGCAGGAAGGATCTGTCACGATTGACGGAAAAACCTATATCCTGCCCCAGCCCTTTACGGTTATAGCAACCCAGAACCCCGCATCTTTCTCGGGAACCTTTCCCCTGCCAGAGGCTCAGCTCGATAGATTCGGAATATCCCTTTCAATTGGCTACCCTGATCCTGATAATGAAGTTCTAATTCTCGACAGGTTTGTAAAAGACGATCCCATGGAAAACCTTCGCCCGATTATCAAACCGGATGATATTATGAAAATCCGGGCTGATATACGTAAAATTTATGTTGACAAAAAAATTAAAGATTATATTATCAGACTTGCAATCAGTTCCAGAAAAACAGGGAAACTCCGTCTGGGTATGAGCCCAAGAGCATCTCAGCACCTGCTGACAGCTTCGCAGTCAGAAGCATATCTAAATCAAAGAGATTACGTAATTCCCGAAGATGTAATATACTGTGCACCTTTTGTCCTTTCACATAGAGTTATTCTTTCCGCTTCGGCAAAAATGGAGAGGCTTTCCAGCACCATGATTGTAAATGAATTATTAAAAGAAATACCAATTCCTGCGGGTGTAAAGTGAAAAATCCTGTCAGCATAAATCGTCCTGCTGCAGGTCTATATCTATTTGGACTTTTTATATTGTATATGGCGGGAATGACAATGGAAGGTGTATTGTTATTTCTGTTTTACCTGCTGCTTTTGCTTCCTGTTTTTTCTATTATCTACCTGGCAATAAATGTCTTATCTTTCAGGTATTATCAGAATTTTGATACGGAACATCCCTCGAAGGGAGAGAAAGTTAAGTACAGTCTCCAGATATCGAATGAATCATTTCTGCCTGCTGTAAATGTAAGAATAAAATTCAAGGCAATACAACCGGGAAGCGGAGAAGAGATAGAAGAATTAAACCTTTCCCTCGATCCCTTTTCCGCCGGCAATTACAATTTCATAATCCGCTGTCCCTACAGGGGAACATATACTGTAGGACTCGAATTTCTGGAACTCTCCGATCTCCTTCACTGGGTAACTTTCAGAATTCCAGTCTGGTACAGAACTTTTTATGTCTATCCTGGAATAGTCAATATTAGAAATTTATTTACCGATGGTCAGAGCAGAGTCACTTCAGGATCTTTTAAGGGATCCACGATGGACACCACTCAGCTTCAAAGTCTTACCGAATACAGAAACGGTCAATCTATAAAACATATTGCATGGAAAAAGTTTCTATCTACAGGCCAGGTATTTGTAAGAACTTATGAAAGATCTTCCCGACCCGGAATTGATATATATCTGGACTTAAGACGTAGAGAATCCCCGAATCCAGAGATTCTCAGGCGTGAAGACTGTTCCATTGAAATAATGGTCGCCCTTGTAAAATATTTCCTTGATAATAACACCCCTGTATCTATCCATGCTGTTGGAAAATCACGCTTTGATTTTTCCGGATCCGACCGCTCATCATTCCATTCTTTTTATCAAGCGACAATAAACTTAATTTTTCAGGGAGTTCTTTCTCCTGGGTTTATCTTCGATAATGATTTTAATGAAAACAAAATAAAAACCAGTTCCGTCCTTTTTATAAGTCATCTTCTGGATCCTGAAATATTTGATCTGGCAACCGAATCAAGGCGGCATGAGCTGTCAATATCTGCCGTTCTTAACAGATCGGGGATGAGCATTAAAGAACAGAATAAAGCTACAAGCTACATTAACTCAATCAGGGAAGCGGGGGGAGAGATTATGTCTGTAAGAAGTCCCGGGACAATCAAGGAAGATCTGGAGTTATGAAAAAAGGGATAATCATGCTTGTATCTAAAATTCTTTTATCGCTATTAATCGGAACAAGTATTCCGGGACTCTTTGGTTTATTACTGGATGCAAGGGGCCCGGTTATTTATGTTATTATATATACGATTTTAGTAAATCTTCTTTTTTTATCAAGGAATTTTTCAGGATCACGTAATGCAAAAATTATTCTCCGTATATTATTTATAATTTATACATTATCGGTTTTTTATATTCTTCTTAACATCCTCATTATTCCATTTGAAGCATATAAGACATGGTTCGGAATAGTCGGGGAGAAGCATTTAAGCGGATCCATATCTTTTATTTTCATGATGACTGCCTCTTTTTTTTCCAGTCTATTTTCAGGTCTCATTTATAAGCACGGCTTTTCAAGGCCCCTCTCCGGATTGATTTTTGTAATATCGGTTTTTTTTACAATTATTTTTCAGAATATCCTCTATGTATCCATAACGGTAATTTCAATACTTATATGGTATTCTATTATTATTCTCTTAGTTAAAGGGATGAAATGTAGAAAGAAAAATATTATGGTATTTATAGTATTTTTATTTACAATATCAAGCTTTGCCGTAATTCTATCATCGTTTAAAAGCCCCCACAAAAAATGGCTTGAGAATAGATATTTTGATCCTGCAATAACAAGATTTGTTTCCCGAAACTTCCCTGAAGCTGCAATCCTTTTCGATGTAGTAGGCTATGGAGCTCCGGGGAAGAAAACCTACCTGGAAGCGAGACCTTTTTTATCGAGAAGACGCATTTTCAAAGTAAAAGCTGCACCCGGCGAAACCCTCTATATAAGAACCCAGGTCTACACCAACTATTCTGATGGAGCCTGGGATTTTGATAGAAAAATAGTAATGCCTGCAGAGAAAGAACCCGAATTCTATTTTTTTAAAAAAAATAATGATACTTATGAAATAGAAATAACCACATTGACGGATTTTTACAGCCTTGTTCCACATTTTCTTGATTCGGAGTGTCTGGAAATAAAAGGAATAGGAATCCCGGAGCTTTATTACGGGAGTAAAAATACGGGATTCTTTTTAAAACACCCTGTCACCCCTTCTACCATATTTCTGATAAGTAAGTCTAAAAAAGATAAAAAAATCAATCTTACCGGGGAAGAAATCAAAAAGTATCTCAGCCTGCCGAAAAACCTGCCCACTTCAATAATCAGACTTTCAAAAAAACTTCAGAGTGATTCCCCTTCTACGGACGGGACAGTCAAAAAAATACTGAAATATCTGGAAAATACCTGTAATTATTCCGTAAATGTAAATCCCCCAAAAAGCGGAACAGATATTATTGAGGATTTCCTGTTTATCCAGCAAGCAGGTTCCTGTACACATTTTACTACTGCCTTTATTATACTTGCAAGGATGAACAATATTCCCTCCAGATATATTACGGGTTTTCTCGCCTATGTGCCAGAAAATAATAATACTGTTTATATAACAGGACTTTCCGCCCATGCCTGGGCGGAAATATGGATTCCAGGACAGGGCTGGAGAATAGTTGAAGCAACACCCCCTATGTTCAGAGAAAATCTCTCAAATCCCAATTATGCAGAAAGATTTATAAGAAATAGTAACAGGGAAACTATTGAACAATTATCAGCCATTGTTGCAGGAGAGGCTGATATCCAAAAAGGAAAAAGAAATATAGTTATTAAGAAAATAGATATACCTGTATTTGTTATAGTTATTCCTTCATTTTTGATAATTGCTTTTTTTGCTATCCGGCTTATCGGAAAAAGTACTCTTTTTAAAACCGACAATGAAAAACTTAAATTATACGCAGGGAAAATATTAAAAAAACTAAGAAAAAAAATCAAATCAAACCCGGCATCCACCGGATGGCATTTATGGGAAAAAGAATGTATAAAAAAATATCCCACCAAAAAGAAGGAGATTAAACTCTATATTGATTTAATATACAGATCTTTTTACAGTCCCTACGTACCGGTTCCGGAAGATGTAAAATTTGTAAAAAAACTTTACAGAAATATTTAAATCTTTATCCTCGCATAAAAATCAGGTTTTATGGCGAAAGATGTTTTCTGCTTCGGGTATATGGAGCTTCATATCATCGGATATTCTGTCAAGTTTTAGAAATATTTCATCATCAATTTTATTTCTAAAAGCCGAAAAGTTTTCTTCACTCTGGCTCCTGTTTCTTGCCCCGACAAGAACTGAGGATACCCAGGATTTCCTTGCTGTCCACTGTATAATAAGGTGGGACAGAGGAAGACCTATGCCGGCTGCAAGCTCCTTCATTTTTTTTACGCCGTTAAAGACATGGGGCCAAACATTGCTTTCAAAATAAATTATTTTTTTCCTGCGGTCATCTTTGCAAAACAGGGGGGAGACGGGGAATTTTCCCGTAAAAATTCCCTGTCCAAGGGAACCGTAAGTAACAATCGATATCCCGTTATCAATACAGCAGGGAATAATTTCCTTTTCGGGGAAGCGGAAAAAAATACTATATCCAATCTGATGGACATCTATTTTTCCCGCCTCCATAGCAGATTTAATATCTGCTACGGAAAAATTACTTATCCCGATCAATCGAATAACGCCCTTCCTCCTTAAGTCTTCGAGAGTTTCAACCATTGGCCTTATGTCCACTCCTTTGACGGGCCAATGAATATAAAAAATATCGATATAATCGGTGCATAGCCTTTTTAAACTAACCTCTATTTTCCTTAATAATACTTTTTTCGGGTAATACATTGATTTTGTTGCAAGAATAATATCTTTACGATACTTCTTTAATTGCTGGCCGGTAACCTGTTCGGACTTTCCCCTCCCGTAAACGGGAGCCGTATCAAAATGTGTTACGCCCCCTCTCAAAGCAGCGTGAAGGGCCTTAAGAGAATCACTATGATTCTGGATACCCCAATACCCGCCTCCGAGAGCCCAGCAGCCCATCCCGACCACAGAGACCCTGACTGCAGCTATATTTCTATATATCACAATAGGAAATAGTAAATAATAAAAAGAATTTAAAAAAGCCCCCCTGCTCATCCTAAAGCCAACCTCCTGATTATCAATAAATAGTAAAATTATTTCAGAACCCCCTGAAATAGATCATTTTCAGAATGTAATATTGACTGATACGGATAGAAGGTGATATAAGAAGTCGTGAATAGCGGCGAAAACAAGTTCAAAGACCATTGCGGTATTGTTGGAATATTCGCAAAAAATCCCGAAAACGTTCCGGTACAACTTTTTTATACATTGTTTTCCCTTCAACACAGGGGACAGGAAAGTGCCGGGATAGCCTATTACAAGGGAGATGAGCTTGTCGTCTATAAAGATCTTGGCATGGTCTCTTCTGTTCTATCCCGTTATTTAAATGAGAAACGCCTTTCGAATATCGGAATCGGTCATGTGCGGTACTCCACCCACGGAGGGAATAAGATAGAAAATACCCAGCCAATTCTGGCCTGCTGCAACAAGGGTAATATCGCCCTCGCCCATAACGGGAATATATCAAATGCGGAAAAACTGAAAAAAAAACTTGTAGACGAGGGATCAATTTTCCAGAGTACCTCCGATACCGAGTTAATTCTTCACCTAATCTCCCGTTCACGGAAAACTACCTTTATTGAGGCTCTAATCGAGACACTAACCAAACTTAAGGGAGCATATAGTATGGTAATGGTTCACAACGATTCCCTTATAGCCGTCAGGGATCCTGAGGGATTCCGCCCCCTTTTTATGGGGAAAAACAAGAATATGACAGTATTCTCATCAGAAACCTGTGCCCTTGATATCCTGCAGATAAAGGAATACAGAGAGGTAAAACCCGGAGAGATTATCACAATAAAGAAAAATAGTGAGAACAGCCGGATTTATTCGGCATCCCCCAAACTGAACCAATGTATTTTTGAATTAATATATTTCGCAAGACCTGATTCAAATATTTTTGGGAAATCCGTTCATCTAATGAGAAAAAAAATTGGAGCTGCACTGGCCAAAACCGACAATGTTAAAGCGGACATTGTTGTGCCTGTTCCTTCCGGGGGAACAAGTGCCGCTATGGGCTATTCCGAGGAATCAGGCCTCCCCTTTGAACTGGGGCTTTCCAGAAACCACTATGCGGGAAGGTCATTTATAATGCCGACCTCGGCTCAACGGGAACTGGCCGTAAGAGTAAAACTGAATCCTGTAAGAGAGGCCATAAAGGGAAAAAGAATCATCCTTGTCGATGATTCCCTCGTAAGGGGAACAACCAGCAAAATAATAGTTAAATTGCTAAACGAAGCAGGTGCGAAGGAGGTTCATCTCCGCCTATCATCGCCTGAAATTATAAATCCCTGTTATTTTGGAATCGACACCCCCACCCATGAAGAACTAATTTCGAATTCCCTGACACCGGAAAAAATCGCTAAACACATAGGGGCGGATTCCGTTATGTTTTTGCCCCTTGCCGAATTAAAAAACTGTTCGGAACAGGCCGAAGACTTTTGTTTTGCCTGTTTCGGAGATAAATATCAGGAAAAAGATGTTTATTAAAATAAACATCTTTTTATCGTTTGCTGGACAATTAAATTTGATCTTATTAGTTTTATCTTAGTCTATTTAGCAGGAGCCGGATAATGAAAAATACATATTCATCAGCTGGTGTTGATATCGAAAAAGGAGAACGTTTTGCGGAATTTATAGGGAATATAAAATCCAGAGCTGTATCAAAGGGACTTGGAGGATTCGCCGGGGGAGTCGAGCTTGATATAGCAGGCTGCAAAAACCCCGTCCTCCTTTCTACTACCGACGGAGTGGGAACAAAGCTTCTTGTAGCCCGGAAACTGAAGAAATTTGATACTCTTGGAATAGATCTTGTGGCCATGTGTGTTAACGATCTTGTTGTATGCGGAGCCTTCCCCCTGTGTTTTCTGGATTATATTGCGTGTTCCCGTATCAATGAGGGAATCCTTAAAGAGATTATAAAGGGCATTGTTTCCGGCTGTGAAGAGGCCTGTACAAAATTAACCGGTGGAGAAACCGCAGAAATGCCGGATTTATACTCCGGGGATGATTTCGACCTGGCCGGTTTTTCCTCCGGGATAGTCGAAAAAAGCAAACTACTGCCCCATAGAGACAGGATGTCGCATGGAGACATCATCCTGGGGCTTCCCTCCTCCGGAATCCATTCAAACGGACTTTCCCTGGCACGTAAAGTTTTACCATCGGAAAAAATAGAATTATGGGAAGAGCTTCTTGTCCCGACAAAAATTTATGTGAAAGAGATGAAGCTTCTCCTGTCCACAGAAAAGATACTTTCTGCAGCCCATATTACAGGAGGAGGCCTGATAAACAATATAATTCGGGTAATCCCCGAAAATCTAAAACCGGAGCTTTCCTTTAACTGGAGCGTACCGGATATTTTTAAGAGTATTAAGTCTCATGGGAATATCAGCGAAGGGGAAATGAGAAGGGTATTTAATATGGGGATAGGAATGGCTTTGATAGTAAAAAACGAAAACCTGCAGGAAATTCTCGGATTCTGCTCGTCTCATAAAATTGAAATTAGTCAGATTGGTAGATTATCCAGTGGGTGATATAGTAGTTTTCGCCTCGGGAAACGGTTCAAATTTTCAATCCATCGCAGAAGCCCTGAGGGCAACCGATCATAAAATATCCTGCTTAATTTGTGACCGTAAAAAGGCTTATGCCCTTAAAAGGGCGGAATCTTTATCAATCCCCTCTCATTATATTTCTTATAAAAACAAAAAAAGAGAAAATGCCGAAAAAGAAATTCTTGATGTTCTTGAAAAATACAGAATTGATTTGATAGTCCTTGCGGGATTTATGAGAATTTTCACAAAAAAAATTGTAGACAGATATTCCAGCAGGATTATAAATATTCACCCCTCACTCCTGCCGAAATATCCGGGAATGAACGCAATTGAAAAAAGCTACAAATCAGGGGACAGTAAGCTGGGTATAAGTATTCACTATGTAGACCGGGGTATGGACACAGGCAGGATAATAACACAAAAATCCTTTGTAAAAAACAATGATGAAAGTATTGAAGAAATCGAAAAAAGGATTCATTGCCTTGAACATAAATATTACCCGGAAACCATAATCAAACTTCTTGACTCAACAGGGAAAAAATAGATAATGCTTTCTGGGTTCGGAAAAAATAAACATTTTCCGGGATATTCCCCGCTGGAATCTGGAAAAAATGTCTTTGCAGTTTTATTTTATAAAAAAATAGGAGAAAATATTGAGAATTCTTATCCTTGGAACTGGAGCAAGAGAACATGCCCTGGCATGGAAATTTTCAAAAAGTAGGGCTGTAAAAACCTTATTTACAGCCCCTGGAAACGCAGGCACCCAGGAATTGGGTGAAAATATAGACGAGATTGATATCCTTGATCCGAAATCGGTTCTCTCAGTCTGCCAGGAGAAAGCAATTGACCTTGTTTTTGTGGGGCCGGAGGCACCCATGGAGGCTGGGATTGTCGATATACTGCAGGCAAATAAAATAGATGTAATTGGGGCGGATAAATCCTCTGCACGCCTTGAGACAAGTAAAATATTTTCAAAATCCTTCATGAATACCCATAAAATTCCTGCGGCAAGAGCCAGGGAGTTCAGCGATACGGAAGAATTTGAAAGCTATATTCTATCTTCTGAATCAAAACTTGTTGTCAAAAAAAACGGTCTCGCAGCCGGCAAGGGGGTACTTGAATCATCTGATAAAAATGAACTTCTGAATTTTGGGAAAAAAATCCTTGAAAATGATGGACTTCTTGTTGAAGAATTCCTTGAGGGGTGGGAAACCTCGATATTTGCCGTTACAGACGGAAATACCTACAAGCTCCTTCCCCCCTGTGCTGATTTTAAGAAGGCAGAAGAAAACGACAGGGGTTTGAATACCGGGGGTATGGGTTCAATCTGCCCTGTCCCCGCTGTCGATAAAAAACTGCTCCAGCAAATTGAAAAAGAAATAATAAGCCCCACATTCGAAGGAATGAAAAAAGAAGGGTTGTCCTATAAGGGAATAGTTTTTTTTGGTATTATGATAACAGAGGACGGCCCGAAAGCTATAGAATATAATGTCAGATTCGGGGATCCTGAAACCCAGGTACTGCTGCCTTTGATAAAAAGTGATTTTGGCGAGCTTGCAAGGGCTATCATAAACGGCAATCTGGATGGCTTCGACCTTGATATAGATGATAATTTTGCACTGGGTGTCGTTATTGCCAGCGGGGGATATCCCGGGAAATATAAAAAAGGATTTCCGGTAAAAAGAATTCCTGTCTTTCCGGAAAAAGATACCCTTATTTTCCATGCATCAACAGGGCTTGACGCTAATAATCAGGTCATTACCGGTGGGGGACGGTGTTTTACAGTCGTAGGAATAGGATCCTCGATGCCCATTGCCCAAAAAAGAGCTTATGAGGTTGTTCCAAAGATATCCTTTGAAACTTCATGGTACAGAAACGATATTGGAAAAAAATTCATAAAAACATGACAGGGGAGGCAATGACATATGAAGGATATATTATTCATTATAGGTTCAGAATCGGATAAAAGCTCTATTGAGCCGGGAATCGCTCTGATAAAAGAAAAGGGGCTATCCCACACCCTGAGAGTTTTCTCGGCACATAGGAATCTTCCCGAACTCCTTGATTTTCTTAAAAATGAAGAAAAAAACTACAGGGTAATAATATCCGCCGCCGGCCTTTCGGCAGCTCTCCCCGGGGTTATAGCCTCTCAAACAAAGGAAATACCTGTACTCGGAATTCCTCTCGTATCAGGAAGTCTCGGGGGAATCGATTCTCTCATGTCGATTCTTCAGATGCCGAAGGGGGTTCCCCTCGGAACCATGGGAATAGGAAAACAGGGAATTCTTAATGCAGTTCATTTTGCAGAAAGAATTATCAGATCTTACCGTAGATAAACCTCCTGTAAAAAGATATTCTCCATTATAAAAAGCGATATAAAACATATTATTCCGGCAATTACAGGAGTTGCAATCCAGCCGGCTCCGATCCTTGCCAGGATAGCCCAGTTGACATTTTTTCCCTTTTTGACAATCCCTATCCCCAGAACAGCCCCCACTACTGCCTGGGAACTCGATACTGGAACCAGGGGAAATGAGGGGAGACCGTTTGATTCAAGCCAGGCCTTTAAACCCTCTGAGGCAAAAATAAAAAGAACCATTGAACTTGATAAAACCACAACTAGAGCCGAAATGGGAGACAGGCGAAAAATATCCGACCCCACTGTAGTCATAACCCGTTTTGAATAGGTAAAAATACCCGTGGCAATCGCAATTCCCCCAAGGAGAAAAAGTTGTTCGGTGCTGGAGAAATCAATCAAACTCATTATAGAAATGCTCTCAAAATTACAGGCGGGAAGGAAGACCCCCATAACATTGGCTATATTATTGGCACCAAGGCTGAAAGAACCGAAGGCTCCAGCAATTATCAGGCCTATACGCGTATATGAGTCGAGATGAAACATATGAAATTTCATTCTTTTTAAGAAAAATTTCAAAACAATAAAAAGGCAAACAGCGAATAAACCCGACAGCAATGGGCATAATACCCAGGTAAGGGTTATTTTTTTCAGAGAATCGGTGTTTGTTGCAATCCCGGCATAAAAATTCCAGCCGATTATTGCCCCTACTATAGATTGTGAGGTTGATACGGGAAGCTTGAGTTTCGTCATAAAAAAAACCGTAAATCCCGCAGCAAAGGCTGTAACA
>CAZEKV010000041.1:0-16716 GCA_964512945.1 uncultured Spirochaetales bacterium
TTCGATTCATTTCGTTATCTTCAGCTAAAAGGATTTTAGGGGCTTCATGCCCGGAGACGAGAAAATAGCCCCAGGATATTTCATTGAGAATTTCCTTTGATTCCCGGCTCCCCTCTTTCTCGTAGAGAGGATGTTCCAGAATTTTAACCCCGCAACCGTCTTCCCTGACAGAGTCCCCTGTGGAAGAAAATTCGCCCCTGTCAAAAGGTAGTTCTACAATAAAAACAGAACCCTTCCCGACTCTGCTTTCTACGGTTATTTTCCCACCCATTAATTCGATAAGCTTTTTTGTAATCGATAAACCAAGCCCTGTCCCGCCGTACTTCCTTGTTACAGAGAAATCCGCCTGTTGAAAGGATGAAAATATTTCGTTTAATTTTTCCCCGGGAATCCCGATCCCGGAATCTTCAACTACTATGACAAGCATACCGCTTTTACAATGGGATCGAAGTAAAACAGTTCCTGATTTTGTAAACTTAAAAGCATTGCCAAGTAGATTTATTATTATTTGATGGATTTTATTCTCATCACCAATAATGATTTCCGGCATTTCTTTATCAATGACAATCTTGAAGTCTATTTCTTTCTGTTCAGCAATTCCGTGGAATTGATTTTGTATCTGGGTAATTAACGAACGTATTGCTATCTCGCTTTTTTTTACTTCTATTTTACCGGATTCAATCTTTGAAAAATCCAGGATATCGTTAATTGTATCCAGGAGCTGGGTTCCTGACTTTCTAATAATATCGAGCTTTTTTATTCTGTCTTTATCGTTTTCATCATCAAGGAGAAGATCTGTAAATCCCAGTATTAGATTCATAGGCGTTCTGATTTCATGAGACATATTTGCAAGGAACATACTCTTGTGGCGGCTCCCTGTTTCTGCCTTTTCTTTTGCTCTTTTTAGATCTTCTTCTATCTTTCGATGTTCCTGCAGGAGCAAGGATCCCTTTATAGCCGTGCTAATTTGTCGCCGCAGGGTTTCGTATATCCATAAATCACCCTTTAATAATTCCAGAAGTATGTATCCGAACTGTTCATCCTTAAAAAATAACGGCATAACAATTCGAGAAAACCGCTTATTCTCCTGCATGATTTTTTCTGGAAGAAGCTCTTTTGTAAAAAACTCAATCCGTTTTCTTTCGGAATACTGCCCTTTGCTGAATTCCAGTACTAATTCGGACTTCTCGGGAAAATCCCACTTTTTGGTTTCTTTGAATAAAACAACAGCTCCATAGTTTATCTTCAATTCAGGAAGCATCTCCGAGATAGTATCCATTAAATAATCCATTTCAAATATCGTAACCAGGGTGCTGCTGACTCTTTGCAATTTGTAAAAGAGATATTCCATCTGAACTTTTTTGTAAGAATCTATTCTGATCAGAATATTATCAATCAAAACATTTGCCTGTTGGAAGATATTTAATATTCTGCTTATGCTGCTGACCCTGGATAAATATTGAAATATCCGGACTTTAAGAACGGATAACATTTGCTGCCATAGAAGAATCTCTTCTTTATTCCAGTTTGTTTGAATAAAAATATTATATAATATTCTTAAAAATTCAAATCTTAAAATATCGTTATCTATATCCCTAAAAAGAGCGCCCACGAGATCTTCTGTCCAGGAAAAAATATTTTCCCGGCTTACCCCGGAAAAACTCAGGTTCTCACGGATTATGTAAATCAATTCTTCTTTTTTCTTTTTTAGAATTTTACTTATTTTCCTGGTTTCAGACCCTGAACAACTCTTAAACCACCTTTTCCCAATGCTTTCCGGAAAGCATCCGCAGGATTCCCTGATAACCAGTCTCGTGGGAAGACAAATCTTTTTTTCAACTTTTTCTCCATCGAGAATCTTTAGTACCGCTTCCGCCGCCTTAACCCCCAGCTCATACAATGGCTGCCTGACCGTTGTCAGGGGCGGTAATTCAAAACAGGCCTCATCATTGTCATCAAAACCTATAACGGCAATCTCTTTTGGTATAAGTATTCTTCTATCTTTCAAGGCTAAAATAATTCCAATTGCAGTTTCATCATCAACGGCAACAATTGCATTAATGTCAGCATTCCTCTCATCAAATAATATTTCTACTGCCTTCTGCCCTGCTTCTTTACTATAGTTACCGGAAACAACCCTTGAGTGATCGACTTCTATCCCATATTCCAGTAATGTCTCGCAATATGCAAGGAACCTGTCATCAGCATCTTTATTGCCCTCAGGCCCCTTAACAAATGCTATTTTCTTACGGTCATGTTTTTCGATTAAATGCATGACAGCTTCCCGTATACCTACTTTGCTGTCTGTAAAAATATTTGGAAGCTCATCAGAGGGCTGAATGATGCTTATTGTGGGAATTTCTTCATGATATTTAAAGAAATTCTTCATGTAGGAGTATCTGGAGTAGGAAGAGGAAGGGGGGCCCGGTAAACCGATCATTCCGTCAATGTTGTTTTCATTTACGAAACTGTTTACCTTATTTTTCTCAAGATTGTATTCCCAGGGGGTGCGAGGGGTTCTCCCTGCAAACATAATTACATTTGCATTATGCTTTTCAAGATAATCCACCACACCCGGCCATATCAGAGCCTGATATTTATCTTCAATAAAATTTGTAATTATTCCAATCGTAAAACGTTTTTTCATAACATCCTGTTCTACTCCTTTTTAATAATTATTCCTCGTTGTTGTCAATTGTTTTTTAATTATAATTTTTATCTTTAAAATAAGTATTTTCTGCAGATTTGTTGAAAAACCTTTTAATATCAATGCTACAGTATTCCTTAAGCTATAAAATTTCCTCAAACCTTGACACCTTTGCAACCCCGGAAAGGATCTGAAAATGTCTGTGATGTTGTTTTCATACTACTTGAGTAAAAAAAGCGACTACAGATGAATGGACATTTATAGTGTTTATGAGTATAATGATGCGGTTTGTGTAATTTATCTGAATTAAAAGTTTTTCCTCTCGAAAAGAAAAATCCGGTTTCAGAGAAAATTCTATCTCTGTCAGATAATTTATTAACGGAAAAATATATAAAAAATTCCCTGTCTTTTCTGGAATTCGATCATCGGTTGATATCGGAAGCGGTAAAGGCATTAATACTTTTTAAGAAATATCCGAGGCTGAAAAGATATTTCCTGCACTGCCATAATCTTCTTTTTATTGAGAAATCCTGTAAAGCTGAAGAAACAGAGAATTGGGAAATACTCCCTGAGGCTTACGGGGAGTACAGGGACTGGTTCTATGCCTTTCTAATGATATCAGGAATAGATGCTTTAAAAAAACAATTTGACGAAAGGAAAATCCCCAGGGCAGTACTAATCGACACCTTAAGCGATCTGGAACTATGGATAGAAAATAATCTAAAATTTTATGGAAGTTTTGGGCTAAAACTCCCCTGCTGGCTTTGCTTCCATCTTACATTCAGATTATTTAAATTGGGCAGACTGCAATTTTTAATTGAAGATTTCCCCCTTGATATTCGAGTATACCGAAACAGGAAAAATAAAAAAATTGCTACTCTGGCAGCGGACAAAAAAGAAATACGGAATGACGGCCAATATAACCACATCTGCGGTATATCCGATCCCGAACCCTTTTTTACAAAGTTCAATATATCGAATTCAAAAATAACGGGTAACCCGATAACCCCCCACGGTAACATATTAAAAAACAGGATTTCACTGGATAGAAATGATTGGGAATTATGTCTGCAAAAAAATGATACTGCTATAAGTTTTCACATCCCCGCAACGGGTCCAATGACTTTTGACGAATGCGGCAAGGCTTTTCTTCTGGCCTTCGACTTTTTCAGAAAATACTTTCCTGAAAAAAAATTTAGGACATATTTTTCACTATCATGGCTGTATGACAACCAGTTACCGGAATACCTTTCCCCGGATTCAAATATTGTACGCTTTCAAAAAGAATTTTTCCTTGTACCACTTTCTTATGCAAAGGAAAAAGAAACTCTCCAGTGGGTTTTTGGAAATAAAAAAGCAGCCTATAAAAAAAATAAATCAAAAACATCACTCCAGAGGGCAATACTAAATTTCAGAAAAACAGGGAAACGCTGCAGAAACGGCGGGGCTTTGCTTTTCAAAGAAGATTTTAATTGGGGGAAACAGGTATACCAGAATCAAAATGCCCGCTTTGAATAAAAAAGTTATGCCTCAAAAAATGCAAAACCCTTTTGTTTTTCATCATCCTGGAAAATACTCAAATATCTACCTCCCCTTTCTGAGGGAATGTGAATTAGCTTTACGACGAATTCCCATCTTTTGAGTTCAGGATCTATGGAACTCAGAGCGTTTTTTGCGCTGTTAATGAAATTCTCGTTCAGCATTGTGCCTTTATTGTCGGGGAACAAAGCAACAGGAATAATCCGAGCTTCGGCCAGATCATTAAAAAAATGGGTACCATACGAAACCACCGGCGTAATCTCATTTTTTTCAAATGCTATTTCACCAAGAACAAGGGTGTTATTAATATCATTATAACAAACCTTTACACCAAGATTTATATCGCTGCTTCCCCACCTCTCCGGCCCGAAAAGAACAAAGCGTTTGTTTTTGAAAGAACGGTTGATTTTTCCAACTATTTTTGCAATCTCAAGCCTCTCTTCCATACTGCTGATCTTTGTATACTCTCTCGGATCGATATAAACAAAATATTCAATCTTTTTTATATACCTATTTGTAATGCAATTATCATGCGAAAAAAGTTTCTCTCCAACTTTATCGGGAAGTTCTTCGTTTTCCTCCCACTCCGGGAATGCCAGAGGACGGCATTGGAGCAAATAGAGTTTTTCATCATCCCATGCAAATTCGACATCTACCGCCTGTCCGTATGCAGCCTCCAGCCCTGTAAGTACTTTTTTCATTAACCTAATAAAGGGTGTCTTTATTAACAAATTATCAAAAGTAATACAGCTTTTATCCAGATTATCTATTTTCTTCTTGAACATGGGAGGGGATAGATGCCCTTCGTTATCTGTGGAAACCGCATAATAAACATCCGGGTGTTTATTCTCTCTTAGATGGGCGGTAATATTAATAGTCTCCTTCTGCCCGGTTTTCATATTTAAAACATCCATATTTTTCTGGGAATATTTTTTTATAGCGGAGGCTGTAACTTCCGGGCGCATAAGTGGATGACTGAGGGGTATCATCCTGGGGTAATCATCACCAACACGATCAACCGCCCTGGTTCCAAGACCAAAAACAAGCCGGATTAAACCATCCTCTTTTACCATTTTCGGGTTCCACCTGAAGGCATTATCGGAAAAAGCAATACCCGAGGCAAAGGGATAGAAAAACTCGCCAAAACGACGCCCAACAACCTTCTGAACAAGAACACTCATCTTTTCATCGAAATCCAGCAGGTTATGATCCTGTCTGTATATTATCGCAGCAGGGTTGAAGGTGCTTATATGAACTTTTTTGAATGCCAGGATGAATTCCTTCAGTCTCCTGTTGATATTCCCATAATTGCATAAAAAAAATGAATCGTATTTCCCCGAAAATGTAAAACCCTTATTATCCTCCAGGAGAGCGGAAGATCTTAAAATAATTGGACAATCGCCTATTTTTCTCAGAAATATTTTGAATTTTTCTACGATTGAAGGGGGGAATGGAGAATCCAGGATCTTATCAACAACCGAAGAATGCTCTTTTTCAATCTCATCCTGTGATTTATATTTTAAACTATGAAAAGTATATAAATTATTGTATTCCAGAAACTCGGCAAAAATTGCGGAAGTAAAACAAAAGGATTCAGGAATCCTTACAAATTCTTTAAGCTCTTTATCACATTTTGACAGTCTGGGTAATATAATTTTATGGGCAAGGAACATCCCGGCGGCCTTTCCCCCGATTTTACCTGGACGTTCAGGATGTCCGATTGTCCCTTCTGTTATTTCAAAGATATCCCTTAATGTTAAATATTTTTTTGCAATGCCCACAAAAGGAAGCTGATTGGAAATAAAATGGGTAATCAACATTACCCTGATTTCAATAGCTTCATCCTGGTGAATAAAGACCTCTCCCATGGGGATGTTACAAAAACCCCTTAAGGCCTTTTTAATTTCTTCGGAAGTGGAACCCTCGCGATTAATAATTCTGGAGAGCGTTCTTATCTGCTCCCGCTTTCTCGCAAGATTTATATAATCATCCATCTCCGAATCGCTGAAATTAAGAGCAAACAAATAGAAAATCAAAAATTTTCTAAACTCTCTCCGCGTTTGCTTTTTCTTCGAAAAGGACTTCTTCCCCTGAAATAATAAATCAATTTCCTTCCTCGAGATGATATTATTTTTTATGAGTGCATCGGAAAAGTTTTCCCGGATCTCATCTACCAGATCCGGGTAATTTAATAGTTTTGTGTGCAGCTTGTATAGTTGCTTCTCACTTTCTGTTGGAACAAATTTTTGCTTCATTTACTCCAATTTTACACCCATCCCCGTAATTTGCAAGCCTCAACAACACGAACAACGGAAACAAGGTATGCAGCCTGACGCATATCAATTTTTTCGGACATACTCATCTCGTATACAGCCCTGAAAGCGGATGTCATTTTCTCATCGAGGCGTTTGTGAATTTCCGATAATTCCCAGTAGAAATTGTACGTATTTTGAACCTGCTCAAAATAGGAAACGGTAACACCCCCTGCGTTAGCCAGAAAATCGGGAATGACAAACACGCCGTTTTTATACAAAATTTCATCCCCCTCGGGAGTCGTAGGGCCATTGGCAAGCTCGCAGCTTATTCTACACCTGATATTTTCCGCATTCTCCCCATTAATGACATTCTCCAGGGCTGAAGGAAATAAGACCTCGACATCAAGCTCAAGTAAATCCTTATTGCTTATCTCTTTTGTCCCCGGAAAATTCTTCACCATGCCGTTTTTCAATTTGTAGTCTATTAATTCCTGGACATTTATCCCCTCATTGTTAAACACCCCTCCCCTTGAATCAGATGCAGCAACAAGTTTGAGTCCGAGAATTTTTTGGGCAAGAATTGCAGCATGCTGCCCGGCATTTCCAAAACCTTGAACCGCCATCTTTTTGCCCTTAAGGTCAATTTTAAGGGCTTTTGCAGCCTCTCTGACCGTGTAAACCCCCCCTCTTGCCGTAGCATCACCGCGCCCCTGAGAACCCCCCAGAGGAATCGGTTTCCCCGTTATTACCCCCGGATGTTTTGCCCCGACAATTGTTTCGTATTCATCCATCATCCATCCCATAATCTGGGGCGTTGTATACACATCGGGTGCGGGAACATCTCTATCAACTCCAATTGCCCGTCCAATTGCCCTTATATAGGCTCTGGCAAGACGTTCTTTCTCTCTTTCCGATAGTACCCTGGGATCACATATAATGCCCCCCTTGCCCCCCCCGAGGGGAATATCTACAACCGAAGTTTTCCACGTCATCCATGTTGCCAGGGCCCTGACTGTATCTGCCGTCTCATCGGGATGCCATCGCAATCCGCCTTTTGAAGGCCCCCTGGCATTATTGTGCTGAATCCTGTATCCATGAAAAACCCTCACAGATCCATCATCCATTCTTACCGGAAGAACTACTTTTATTTCACGCATCGGCCATCTGAGAAATTCCCTTGTTCCTTCATCCAGACCCAGATAATCGGCAGCCCTGTCAAATTGCTTTTGAGCGACATCAAAAGGATTAAAACCAGCCATAAGCCCTCCTTATTATATTTCGATATATCCCTACATTTACAAATATATTACGGAATATATTAATGTCAACATATATTTACCCTATTATACTAATTTCTTCAAAATATCACTTATTTTTCAGGTGCCCCCGTCTGATATAGCCTCTTCTGGAGATCTAATGTACAATTCAGGCATTATGAAGAAAAATGAAAATGATTTCAGGAAAATGAAAAATGCGGAACCCGTTGTTATGCTTACCGCATACACCTACCCTGTTGCAAGATGCCTTGAACTGGTAAATATCCCGATCCTGCTTGTTGGAGACACCTGGGGAATGGTTGAAATGGGTTTCAGCAGTACAAGGGATGTAACGATGGATCAAATGTGCGATCACATTGCAGCAGTAAGAAGGGGTGCTCCCGAAACCCATATTATTGGAGATCTCCCTTACGGAAGCGATGCCACACCGGAAAAAGCCCTTAAAAACGCAAAACGATTTATTGAAGCCGGTGCAGATAGTGTCAAACTGGAGGGACCCAAATATAACGTAATAGAATTTCTTGTAGAAAATGATATTGATGTAATTGGACACACAGGCCTGACCCCCCAGACTGCACCGAATTTTAAACAGGCAGGAAAACAGAAAAAAGAGGCTGAGAGGATTCTTCAGGAAGCAAGCCAGATGGAAAGCAGGGGATGTTTTATGATTATCCTCGAACATATACCCGAAGAATTGGGCAGAGAGATTACAAAAAGGCTTAAAATACCTGTTGTGGGAATAGGTGCCGGATCGGGCTGTGATGGGCAGGTTCTCGTAATAAATGACCTTCTGGGTCTTGGAGGATACTGGCCGCCCTTTTCAAAGCAATATGCCCACCTTGACAGAATAATACAAACAGCAGCAGCTCAATTTGCTAAGGAAGTGAAAAACGGGACATTTCCCTGAAAAATCACATACTGAGATACTGTCATAAAAATCCTTTAATATTACCGGAATAAAACCGTAATTTTGCTGACTACATTTACTCGGCAACTCCTAAAAATCTAATACTTTTTCCATAATCACCATCTTTGTAAATATATTTTCCTTCTGAAACCTTGTAAATACAAACATTATATTTTAAATAGCTTTGATTATTGGAATATGTGAATATTATATAATCATCAAAAAAATATGATTTATCAAAAAATACATCTGGAAATTCACCCAGGACTTTTCCATTATTGTAATTAATCAATTTAATTTTACTCTCATTAATATTAGTTTTTAGAAATGTTTTACTACCAAAATCATGGACATCATAAATAATATCAGATATTTCAATCCTGGTATTTTTCACCACATCGATAACAACACCCCTAACAGGCTCTATATCGGAAACGTGATAAGCAATGATTAATTTATTATTTTCAATCCAATAAAAATCAAAAAAATTTCCAAACTCATAACACTCAAGTATAACATTATCGATATCAGTTATTATTAGTTTTAAATCAAAGGTCTCTTCATCTTTGTAAAAAAAAGCTATTTTATTTTTTTCTTTGTTATATTTTTTTAACACAATACCTTTTTCTAAATAATCTGAATAAATCAATTTCGGCGGAACTTTACTCATTATCTTATAAGAACTATTTTCATAATCAAATTTAATATAATTATAATCATTATTCTTTTTTAAAATACTTCTTTTAGAATCCTCATCATAAAAAATAATACAATCAGAATCAACATTAGAGAAAAAATTCATATTTTTAGTATTTGGATCAAAAATTAGCATTTTGTTATCAACATCAAATGTAAATATAAATTTATCATTACTCAATACTACATTCTTATTTTTATTTTTTTCACAAAAACAACTACATGTAAATGTAATTATAATTAATAATATTAAAAATCTTATAATATCCATACTCCTCCCGCTACAATACGTTAACACAATACATTGCCAACTATAGCATATTAAACTTCACTGATTAATAGACCATCATCCTTCTGCTTCATATTTTGCTAACCTTTACAATATTATTTCTATCAACCCTCCTGTCTATCAGCACCGTCTTTTTTACAAATCATTTACCCTCGATTAGCTTCAGGATGTAAGCCGCACCGGCTCTTTTGCCTTTTGTGCTGTCCAGAAAAGCACCTACAATTATATTATTGTTATGTACAGACAGGGAAATTGCATTTTCTAATTTTATAGTTTCTTTAACCATCCATGCATCTCGACTGTATTTAACATAACTTAATATGCCCTCATCATTAACAAAAAAAGCATTGTTTTTGTCTAAACCCACCCTGCGGCTGCCAACCCCGCCAGGGCAGAATTTATCGACCTCTAAAGAGCATTCGCTTTTCCATATATTCTTTTTCTTCGAAAAAATATATACAGCATCCTTTGCTCCTATCATTATTTTGTTACAGCTCGAAGATAAAACCCCACCAAAATAAGAAGCATTTTCTACGCTTATTATAGAATCAATAATCCACTTATTGGCAACTCTCTTATAAACATAGACCTTTCCTTCATAATTATAATACATTTCATAAGGATTACCGGGCATGCTTATAAATAAGTAATCATCACTCATGCTTACAGCCATACCGAATCCATGGACATCTTCTTCCGGAAATTTAATAGACTGATATTTTATCCCATTCTGATAATTATAATAAACTAAATATACCTTACCTTTATAAGCATCTGAAATAACAACAAATTTTTTTGTTAAATGAATAGCATTAATATGATAATAACCGCTCCAGAAAATTTTAATTTCCTTATATTCTACCCATCTACCATTTATATATTTGTAGAAGAATAAAGTTGGAAAAAGTTCTCCTTTTACCGCGCCGGAAGAAACAGCAATATTTCCACATATTGATACATGACTTCCAAAACTAGTATAATTACTTTCTTCTTTTTTCTCAATATTCTCATAAACAGACCCTTTTTTACTGGAAGTTAAAAAATAGAAAACGTTGTCGCCGGAACCTATAATGAATTTATCACCCCACACATCAATATAATATCCAAAATATCCACAACTTTCACTTTGAAGAGACATTTTTGGGAAAACTTTGTCAATAAGCTTCAAGGAATTCTGACAGAATAAGCCCGAGCCGAAACAGGCCAGAAAAAAACACATCAATACAGTTTTTTTTATCATTTTTCACCTCTTATTTCTTAGTTCTTAAGCGATCCTCTTTTGAGTTCATTTTACATGGAATTGTATCGTTATTGATCCGTTTATTCAATTGATTTCCCTTTTTCCCCAAAACGGGGCGAACAGGATCGTCTGCGGCGGTGGTTGGTTCGTCGTTTCGCGAACTATCTGCAGGTTGGCTCTGTGTACGGCCGCCCTTTGCAGGACGCGGTACTGCCTGCGGCAGTAGTAGCGTCAGGAGGAACAGGGCTGGTTTGAGGGGTTTATTTATGGTCATTTATCCGGCGCAAGACAATTCATTTTTTAAGACAGTTTTATTAACTAAAAAAACTAATAATGACTGTGTTTTTTTACATTAAACTTAATATTTTTTGATTTTTCAATTTCCATAACAATATTATGTATAGCTTTATAGTATTCTAATAAATCTTTTTCTTTTCCAACCATTCTACTCAACTTTTTTTGAACTCTATACTTTTCTTCTAATAAATCATTTGTTAATCTCATCTTCTTCCTCCGTAAACAATTCTAAGGGTGTAATTATTTCTGGCATACCAATATTCAAACGGTTATTTATAATTCTTATGTGTTCTTTTTATTTGCATTAGCAAGATGGTTACAATTCCAGGTTAATAAAAAATCAATTTTATAATAAGAGGCATAAGAAAGATGAATAGCATCACCTTTAAGCACTCCGGGCATAATATAGTTATCAAGATATATCCGGGCTATTTCAATAATATTTTTATCAAATTCCAGAACTTTTATTTTTGATACAAATTCCAGAATTTCTTCCTTTCCAGGATAATTCCCCTCAGTCAATTCCGCTATGGTCTCTTCAGAAATCCATATGTCAAAATTTTGTCTTTCTTTTTCCCACCATAATCTTGTTATATCAACTGGATATTTCAATGATTCACGATTATCAAAATAATAACTGGGGATTGTTGAATCCAGGTAAACTGTTTTTTTCACATGATCATCCTTAGAACTTTTTCCATTATTATAATATTACTTTAAATCCAAACATTTTCGATATCTCTTAAAAGTTCTTTCGTTGATATACCAATCATTGGGATATTGAATTTATGTAATTCCATCAAAAAATCAACCCTTCCATACCTGTAAGTTTCGCAGGCATTCCCGATGATAATCTCTTTAATTCAAAAAACTTGGCAGCCCTGCCCATTCTTGCTTCTTTTTCAAATTCTTTTTTAGACTCCTGAAACATATCAGGTATTGTATAAGGATAATTTATCTGTAAATTCAGATTCATTTATGTCCTCCTGTTTTTACTTTTTTCATTTTTAAACAATACCATAATTGTGGTAATTATAGAACCTTTGTCCAGAAGATCATAGCCCTGGAGGTTTGATTTTAAGAGATCGATTCCTGTTTCAATTCCGTTTCTGTCTATTCGGCAGGCGCTGCCTCCAAAAAAGAGAAACATCTGTTCGGTTCCGGAAGAGGTATTAAAAAGAAGATAGGGAATATCCGAAGACCAGCCTGCTCCCATATGACTGAAGGCCTCAATTGTATCACTGCTGAGGCGGTTATCCCCTGTAGCAGGATTTCTCGACATAGCAAAGGTCTTTGACCGGTTGAGGTTCCAGGTTCTGCCGAAGGAAAAGCCCATTCCTGCTCTGCCGGGAAGGCTCATGTCACTGGAGCCCAGGGGGAGGTTCCGATCTCGCCTGCCTTTTCGTTGAAGGGGAGGTTCATTCCCGGGTCGTAGCGAGTGTCGGTTTGTGGGAAGACAGCGAAAGAGATTGATAGTAGCGTCAGGAGGATCAGGGCTGGTTTGAGGGGTTTATTTTGGTTCATATAGACAGAAGTTCCTTCAGGGGGATTTGCTGGTTACCATTAATCATAAAACAATTTGATACAAAAGAGAATAGAATTGATAACATTAAATGCCTTATAGCATCCGCACCCCTTCCGCTACAATACATTGCCAACTATAGCATATTAAACTTCACTGATTAATAGACCATCATCCTTCTGCTTCATATTTTGCTAACCTTTACAATATTATTTCTATCAACCCTCCTGTCTATCAGCACCGTCTTTTTTACAAATCATTTACCCTCGATTAGCTTCAGGATGTAAGCCGCACCGGCTCTTTTGCCTTTTGTGCTGTCCAGAAAAGCACCTACAATTATATTATTGTTATGTACAGACAGGGAAATTGCATTTTCTAATTTTATAGTTTCTTTAACCATCCATGCATCTCGACTGTATTTAACATAACTTAATATGCCCTCATCATTAACAAAAAAAGCATTGTTTTTGCTTTTTTTATCAAAAATAATTTTATTTTTAAACAGAGAGGACAGCTTCATCTGACCATCATGCCCGAAGATTTCAGTCTGGCCGGAAGCCACCGGAAAGTTTTGAATTGTTCTTTCGGAATTCAGTTTTGAAAAAAGGGTATTGATTCTATCCTGGCTAATCCCTGCCTGGACTTTTGAGTTTTTAAGAATCCTGTACAAAAGTGGAACAGATACCATATTTTGAAATCTCTCAGGAATATTCACCGAAATAGAGGCTTTCATTTCATCACCTGAGATTGATACAATTATGTACTGACTTAGCATCACCAATGGATCTGAAAAAATTGTGATCCTCTCTTCAAGTTTATTTGATCTCATAACTACAGGAAATTACTTTGGAATTCTTTGTGTTTCTATGAAGTAGAATTACAGCAATAAAATTATCTTCAGAATAGGCTGTTTTTAGAGGCTCAATCTTCTGTTTCATTTAACTCCCGATAGTATCGATTGTAGGGGAAGAGAATAGGACAGTCAAATTGAAAAATATACCGGGCCCCATCGTCAAGACAGCAACGCTGCCCTTTTAAACAGGACAGACTATGCTGATACAGCTGTTGAGCCCGTAGAGGAAGTCCAGAAAGACTGTTCTTCCCGGATTTTCCATGATAAAATTTGAAATAGATCGGGAGGACATAAAATGAGCAGCAGGTTGAAATATTTACCTTTGTTCAATAAAATACTGAAGTTGAATTGGAGGGAGAGAAATATATTTAAAAACGGAGTTTTTCTACAGGCTCGTTATATTGCAAGGATATGATTTAAGAATAAGGATGAACAAAACACCATATCTGTTCTAATTTCCAGGAGAATAAAATGAAGAATAAGAGAAAATTAAAAATTGTCTTTTCTGTAGTGCTACAGGATGCAGGAGAAGCGACAAGGGCTATTGAGATTGGTAACGGCATTCGTGAGTATTGTCCGAATAATGTTGAACTTGAGATTATTTTTCTTTCAAGAGGAAGTTCCTTTGAAAAAAAAGTATTAGAAAATGGTTTTAAAATTTTTACTTGTAAACCAAAGCTTCCGGGAAAAGGTTTCCATGATGACTATAGAACAACCTCTGTTAATATTATTGGTGATAAAAATCTTGCAAGGGAGATACTGAAAGGTGAGATTGAAGCCTTAGAAGAACTTAGACCTGATATAGTTCTATATGGATTCTGGCCTATTGCGAGTCTTGGTGCAAGAATGACAGATGAGAA
Organism: uncultured Spirochaetales bacterium; assembly: GCA_964512945.1. GTDB lineage: Bacteria > Spirochaetota > Spirochaetia > CAZEKV01 > CAZEKV01 > CAZEKV01. The sequence goes on from CAZEKV010000041.1 coordinate 14,383, forward strand.
AATTAAAAGGATATCTTTCCTTCCCATACCGTTTCAACGAGATTTGTTTGGTTCAAGCCTAATGACAGATATCCCCGATATGTTAAAACCATTAACTTATCTTCCTCTAAAAATCCGTAAAGCTATAATGAAGAAAATTCCAAAAAGGCTTAAATTGAAAGCGCCTTTGCTGAAACAATCAAATATAATTGAGGCTTTAAAAGATTTACCATGGAAGGGAGACTCTATAAATGATATTTTTGACATGCTAAAAGCCGACCATACGATAGTGAATGACCTCAAAGAGTTCTATTATGAAAAAAAAGTTCCGCCTAATTTTGAAATAGTTGGGCCGTTATACGCTCCTGCAGTAGTGACTGCAATAAGTGACAAGAAAATTGTAAAAATATTCAATCGAGAAAATAACAAAATAAATATTTTTTGTACTCTCGGAAGTTCTGGTAAAAAGCAATATTTATTTGAAGTGATAAAAGCGCTTAAAGATAAAAAACAGGAATGGAACGCTGTAGTGCTTGCTCCCCGTGCTGTTTGCCCAATAAACGAAGTAATAGAACTAGCAAATGGGAATCCAAATATTTATATAACCGATGCTTTTGTACCAGCACCTTTAGTAAATGCTCTTGCTGATATTGTAATTTCCCACGGTGGTCAAGGAACAGTGCAGACTGCAATTGCTTGCGGAACTCCGATTGTTGGATATGCAATGCAACCTGAACAACAGATAAATTTAGACAATATCGTATCTCAAGGCTGTGGTGTTCGTATACCTATTCATAGATGGAAATCTATGAATATACAAAGAGGAGTTGAAAGAATTTTGAAAAAGCCTTCATACAAAAGAAATATGAAGGCATTACAGGATGTATTGAGAAAAACCGACGGCAAGCGAAATGCCGCACTATCAATTTGGAGTTACTTACAGAAAATAAAAGTTTGCTAAAACTATGTAAATTCTAAACCAAATCTATAACCGGAAGATTCCAAAACCAGACAGGAATCTCTGCCCTACAATTCGGAATGCCTGAAAATAATCTGGAATTCCATATATTTTCCTTTTGTGTAGCGCACTTTCAGTTTCCCTCCAATTTTTTCGACAGAACTTTTAATAATATTCATACCCATTCCCCTTCCTGAAGACAGATCAGGACTGGAATTTGTGGAAAACCCAGGATGAAAAATCAAATTAACAATACGCCCTCGATTCATCGAATCAAAATCCATCTTGCTAAATGCAGGAATCTTCGAAGCCTTGCGGCGTATATCTTCCAGGTCAAGCCCCCTGCCGTCATCCCTGTAGATCAAAGTAATTTCATCACCATCTTTTTTTGAGGAAATTATAATTTTTCCTCTTTTCCTTTTCCCGTTAATTAATCTTTCTTCAGCCGGTTCTATTCCATGTGAAATTGAATTACGAGCCATCTGTATAAAAACATTCTTGATAACGCTGCTATATTTATCAGGCACCAGATTGATGTTAAACCCCTCATTATCAAAATCAATAATCCTGCCGGTTTCTCTGAGTTCCGATTCTATAATTCCATTTATCGAAACAGAAATAATATCCTTTTTATCATTATCTTTATCAACCAGTTTCTTCTGGAAATGTACAACCTTATTTATCAGGGATTTTATTTCATCAATTTCGTATTGTATTTCCGTTAATTTTACTGTAAGTTCAAGGAGATCTTTCCACGCAATATTTATTTTTTTCAACTCAGATATTTTGTCTTCGATTGAATGTATTTTTTTCGCAAATATCTTCAACCCCAGGGATACTGCATTCCCTTTGATTGAATGGATGGATTGATAAATTGGATCCATAATACTGTTATAGTTTTCTGTTTCCGACTTTAAAACACTGTTAATATTATCTAATTCAGCTTCTGCATCCTCGATGAAGGAGCCCATCACTTCCGGGGCAATATGTATTATCTGGAAAAGATTTTCCATTTGCCTGGCATTGTAATCCTCCTGTTCTCTTAATTTTAAAGCAAGACTTTCTTCTTCGGTTACATCTCTTACTGTTGTCAAAACAGAGACTTTCCCGCCTTCAAGCTTAATGCGGTCAAATAAAAACTCAAGATATTTAGTTTTGAATTTTGCACCCCCGGCCATAAAATTCATTTCGATTTTTTCAACAGGATTTATATCCCTTAAAAGTTCAAGATTAACACGAGGACGGAAAAACATTTCCAGATAATCTTCCAGAGCATTTAGTACCTTTTCAGGAATCTTACTGCCTAATAATTCTATAATCGATTTTTCCGACAGGGAATCCTGTTCAAATATGCTCTCAAGTTTCCTTGAATATTTTGCACCGATTTTCAATTCGGC
>CAZEKV010000042.1:0-16101 GCA_964512945.1 uncultured Spirochaetales bacterium
TCTCGAATGTGAGGGGTTTTATTTTGTAAAGTGCAGAAAATGCGGACTTGTATTCCAGAATCCGCAGCCCCTATCTGAGGAACTGCTTGGGAGATACAAAAGTAATTATTTCGTTTATGAAAAGAATAATGAAGAAATATTCTACGATCTTATGAAAAAGGGGTTGAATGATATTGGTTTTAATATTATCCGGGACAGGTTGGGGGTTAATAAAACCTTTCTCGATGTCGGCTGTGCTACGGGCAGGCTTATCGCTGATATGGAAAAAGATGGATGGGACGTGAGGGGTGTTGAAGTATGCAGAGAGGCTGCCCTCTTCGGTCAAAGAGAGCGGGGGCTCGATATTTTTATCGGCTCTCTCGAAAAAGCATTATATCCTGATAATTTCTTTTCCGTTATTCATGCATCTCATCTTATTGAGCACCTTGCCGATCCCGGATCATTTTTCAAAGAAGCATACAGGCTCCTGGAGGATGGTGGGTACCTTATAATTGCCACGCCGAATATTGACGGTTTTCAGGCAGGATTGTTTAAGGCAAAGTGGAGATCCGCTATTGCCGATCATATGTATCTTTTTTCCAGAAAAACCCTCACGGAACTCGCGGAGAAATCGGGTTTTTCAGTTAAGAGAGTAAAAACCTGGGGAGGCCTTGCCGCAGGCTCAGCTCCGCAGATTATAAAGAGAGTATTTGATTTTCTTGCTAAGATTCTTAACATCGGGGATGTTATGATCCTCTTGTTAAAGAAAATTCCTTAAATTAGATCCATCATCTCATATCTGTTTAACAACTCAAGATGGTAAAAAATACTCTCCTCATGTCTTTCTTCTTTTGTGGATATTCTCCAAACCCTGTAGACTATTGTTTTCAGGGTCTTAAGGGGAAGTGTTATCGGAATTCCATTGACATTTACAAGTTGATTTATTTTCAGACTGTGGCTTATTTCCTGGCTGTCATCATCCGGATATAGAATATAGCGGCTGGTTAAAAGCATGTGTAAAGATACTTTAACGCAAAATAATAATCAATAAATAAATAATGAATTGAATATCGCCGCTTTGAAGATTGATTCTAAATTTGCCATATTTATCCCTGATGGAATATTTATTATGCCGATCATCTAGACAGATTTTCTGTTTGATTATGGAATAATTAAGGCTTACGGTTTTTTCAGGCAAGGAAGGTGTAAAAAAACACCATTTTTAGACACAGCATGAAATAGTTACATAAAAAAGGACTGAAATTTCCACATTTCAGGTAAAAAAGCCCGTTCACTTAACATATGTTAAGAGTAGTCTTGTTTTTACCTCGTTTTTGAATTTTATTTCTTTCTTTTTTAATTGACAAGTTAATTTTATTTGATAAGATGGGTACATAGGTGGGAAAAAGTGGGAGAAAATAGAAGAAAGTGGTTGGAAGTGACAGATGGAATTTAGAAATTCCATTGATGAGAAGGGAAGACTTCTCATTCCTTCACGTCTTCGTGCTGAAATAAAAGGGAGTTTTTTAATAATCACAAGGGGCGTGGATAGGTGTCTCTGGTTGTTTTCTCCGGAGGAATGGAAGAGGATCTCTGAAAATTTGAGGGGTTCTACCTCTCTGTTTCAGAAGAAGGCAAGGTTAATTCAAAGAAGAATTATTGCTCCGGCTCAGGAAGCCGAGATAGATAGGTCGGGCAGGATAAACATATCTCCCGCTTTAAGGGAATATGCAGATCTCAGCGGAGATTCTGTTATTCTTGGAATGGAAAATTTTATTGAAATCTGGAATGAATCTGAGTACAAGAAATATCTTGAGGGAACGGAGGAAGAGTTCGAAGAAGCTGTTGAAGAGTTTGGCAAAATTGTATCATTTTAATGGTTTTCTATTTCAAAATGATATTTAGAAAACAGACGGAGATTTCTTCAATGATAAGATAGGAGCGGCAGGCAGGGTGAAAGCAGTACATTATTCCGTATTAAAAGATGAAATACTCTCATATCTAAAGCCGCGTAAAGCTGGTGAGCTGATGATAGATTGCACCCTCGGAGAGGGGGGGCATTCGGAGATATTCCTGAAAAATTTCCCTGCTTTGTCGATAATCGGAATAGATGCGGATGGGGAGATAATGGAGGTCGCAAAAAAGAGGCTGGATCAATATTCTGACAGAATAAAGTACTATAATTCGTGGTTTAATCTCTTCTTCAAGAACTATCCTGAGACGGAAAAGCGTCCTGATTCTATTCTTCTGGATCTGGGTATTTCTTCGTATCATTACGAAAAAGGGAGGAGGGGATTTTCCTTCAAAAAGGATGAACCCCTTGATATGAGGCTGGAAAAGAGTCTGGAAACCTGTGCTTCGGATATTGTTAACAGTTATCCTGAAAAACAGCTGGCGAATCTCTTTTATGAGTACGGAGAAGAAAAGTATTCAAGAAAAATTGCAGCTTCCATAGTAAAAAGCCGTATGGAAACTCCGATTGATTCTTCAAAACAGCTGGAGAACATTATATGGAGGAATGTTCCAGATTCCTATCGTTACGGAAGAATCCATCCGGCAACACGCTGTTTTCAGGCTCTCAGGATAGCCGTTAACGGTGAACTTGCAAGGATAGAGCCGACCCTTTCTGCCGCCCTCGGTGTTCTCAAGGTTGGGGGGAGGATAGGGGTTATTTCGTTTCATTCACTGGAAGATAGGATCGTAAAGAGGTTTTTTGTAAAGAAAAATAAGTCCTGCACATGTCCACCCGAGAGGCCGATGTGTGAATGCGGGGGGAAGCCTGTGGTAAAAATACTGACAAAGAAGCCCGTTTGTCCGGAGACACTCGAAGTTGAGAAAAATTCTCCCTCCAGGAGTGCAAAATTCAGGGTAGTTGAGAAAATTATAGAAGAAGGAGTTTAGATGAGAAAGTATCTGATGTTTTTTATGGCATTTACTGTTCCTCTTTTTATTTTCCTGAATATATGGCAGGTTTTCTGCTACGAAAGCCTGGAGGACAGTGTTGTATCTCTTGAAAAAGAACAGGATAGATGGATAGAAAAGAATAAAAGGATTGTAACGAGTCTTTCCATTTTGAGTTCTCCCGAACGCATAGAGAGGCTGGCAGTAGACAAGCTGGGTCTTCGGAAAAAAGAGCCAGGAAGCAGGATTTATATCTATTCTTCTGAAAATGACGGTAGGCTTTATGAGTAGTGATTATCTTTTTACGGCTAATGAGATTGTAAAAGCCCTTCCGGGGCGACTCATAGCAGATAGAAAGATTAATGTAAAAAATGTAGAAATAGACTCACGGAACTGCAAAACCGGTTCTCTATTTGTTCCTCTAAAAGGTAGAAGAACGGACGGACATTTTTTCCTTGAATCGGCTTTGAAGAATGGTGCGGAACTTGCATTTATTACAGAGACCTATTTCCGCGAGAACAGACAGGAGATTGATGGATTAGTAAGGAATTATGGAGCAGGATTCATAATCGTTAAGAATATTCTGGCGGCTCTTCAGGATCTTGCCCGGCATCATATAAGAAAGTATCCGGCAGTAAAAACTATTGGAATAACAGGCAGTAGCGGTAAGACAACTGTAAAAGAGATAATAGGATCAATTTTAAGACAGAGTAGTAATATTTCTATTAACAAAGGGAATTTTAATTCTGAAATTGGACTCCCTTTGTCTGTATTTGGTATTAAAGGGAATCATGAGTATGCTGTTTTTGAAATGGGGGTGAGCCGCAAAGGAGAAATGGATCTTCTTGTTGATATTGTTCGGCCCCATGTAGCAGTTGTAACCAATATAGGGAGAGCCCATATAGGTTTCTTTGGTTCAATTGATTCCATTGCAGAAGAGAAAAGGAAGATTTTTTCCAGATTTGCTGGAAGTCAGGTGGGTTTTATCCATGAGGATGAAAAATTTTTTAGCATATTAAGCCGGGAAGTTGACGGCAAAATAAACAGGTACGGTATCAAGAATACCCCGGGATTTTCAGGATATGAAGCGTTGGGTATTGATGGATATATAATTGATTATAAGGATGTGAAAATCAAATTCCCGTTGGCGGGAATTTATAATCTGAATAACGCCCTCGGGGCTATTTCGGTTGCGGATTATCTGGCTATCAAACAATCGGATATAAAGAAGGGGCTTGAATCGGTAGAACCCCTGTTTGGAAGGGGAGAAGTTATCAAGAACGATGTTACGATTATTCGGGATTGCTATAATGCCAATCCTGAGTCAATTTCTGAGTCAATTGCCTGTGTTGATGAGCTGCAATGGGATGGGCGTAAAGTTTTTGTAATAGGTTCCATGCTTGAACTCGGAGATATCTCCAGCGATGCTCATGCAGAACTTGGGAAAAGGGTTGCTGGTTCCAATGCTGATGCTGTTTTCTTTTTCGGAAAGGAAACAGAGGTTTCCTGCAGGGAATTCCGCTGTGATAGGAAAATCCTTAATAATAAGAGTGTAACTTCCTGCTGGACGTCCAGTTTTAACGAACTAAGAGAGCAGGTTCTGGATTATATAAAAACAGGTGATCTGGTTTTCTTGAAAGGTTCCAGGAGTCTGGAACTGGAACGACTGACAACTCCAATCCTGGATCGGAGCGCCTCAAGTAGAATAGAGGGCAAACAAACATACCAGAAAGGGAATGGCTGCTGATGCTTCGTGAAATATTTGTTCCATTGATAAAATTCTTTTCTTTTTTCAATATATTTCAGTACATAACTTTCAGGGCGGCTTATGCCTGCGTAACGGCATTGATAATATCCTTCATATTTGGTCCCGGGTTAATCAAGTTTTTAAAAAATAGGAAAATCGGACAGCAAATAAGAGCCGAAGGCCCTCAGACACATTATTCCAAATCGGGAACTCCAACGATGGGAGGATTCCTGATCATACTATCAATTGTGGTTTCCGTATTGCTCTGGCAGGATTTAAGAAATTCCTATACATGGATAACCCTTATATCCATAGCAGGCTTCGGAGCAATTGGGTTCTTCGATGATTACCTGAAGCTTACAAAGAAGAACAGTTCGGGGCTGATGGCTTTTAAAAAATTTGCCGGGCAAATAGGGCTTTCATTAATAATAGTAATCTTTCTATATATTAATGGTGATAAGACAACGACGGATCTCTATCTTCCCTTCTGCAAATTCCCGGTTATTAATCTTTCCTGGATGTATATACCTTTTGGAGTTCTATTGTTAACGGCCTCATCAAATTCTGTGAATCTTACCGATGGTCTTGATGGCCTGGCAGCGGGTCTTTTGATTCTTGTTGCCCTTACATTTGCTATAATTTCCTACGTTACCGGTCGTGTTGATTATTCTGGATATCTTCAGATCCCATATCTTCCAGATAGCGGAGAATTAACAATACTCTGTTTATCAATTGTGGGGGCGTGCATAGGATTTTTATGGTATAACTCTCATCCTGCTGAAATATTTATGGGGGATACGGGCAGCCTTTCTCTCGGTGGGGTAATCGGGGTTATCGCGTTGATGCTGAAGAAGGAAATCCTCCTTTTTATCGTCGGGGGTGTTTTTTTACTGGAGATGATGTCTGTAATCCTGCAGGTTGTATATTACAAAGCAACACACGGGAAACGTATTTTTCTAATGGCGCCCTTGCATCACCATTTTGAGAAGAAAGGCTGGTCCGAGAGCAAGATCGTAATCAGATTCTGGATATTGGGGGGGCTTTTTGCAATATTAAGTCTTTCCACTTTAAAAATACAATAAGGAGAATTCGTTGGGTTTTTCTGTAGAAAAAGTAAAATCAAAAACCGGCTCTGTCGATTCTGTTCTGCTGGCCTTTGTCGTACTGCTGACGGGGATTGGTCTTGCGATTCTTTTTTCAGTATCCTATCCCTATTCCAGAAAACTTTTTAAGGATCCCTTTGTGTTTTTCAGAAATCAGGCGTTAGTTGTCCTTCTCGGAATTTTCACAGCCTTTGTGCTGGCAAATGTGCCGGCAAAAATAATAAAGAAATATATTCCCGGGTTATTGCTTTTATCATTTATTCTTATTTGTTTGACTTTTGTTCCGGGTATCGGGGGAAGGATAAAAGGATGCAATAGGTGGATATTTTTACCCGGTTTTACTTTTCAGCCCTCCGAGCTGGTAAAGCTTTCGCTTATTCTGTATCTTTCCTTTGTTTTGAGTAAGAAGGAAGACAAGATGGAGGATTTTGTTAACACAATCATGCCTCCCCTATTAATTGTCTTACTGTTCGTGACTCTTGTTTTCTTTCAGAAAGATTTATCAACAGCGGCGTTTATTTTCTTTTTATCTCTGTCTATTTTTTATATCGCAAAGACAAATCTGCTGTATCTGATTGGACTGGTTTTAATTATTGGTTTTCTTTTTATAATCTTGCTTTTTACAAACCCCTACTGGTTTGCAAAAGTGAATGATTATTTTAATCCCCAGAGTGATCCCCTTGGAACCGGCTATCAGATAAATATGGCGATCGAAACCCTGGAGAGGGGCGGGGTTTGGGGAGTCGGCCCTGGAAGAAGCATAATGAAATACGGTAGGCTTCCTGAGGCCTATTCGGATTTTACATTTGCTGTAATTGGAGAAGAGGCTGGATTCGTTGGTGTACTGTTTATATTGACACTTTTTATCGCTTTTGGAGTCAGGGGCTATATGGTTGCAATTAACTGTAAAGATAAATTTTGTTTTTTTATTGCTTTTGGAATAACAACTGTTATACTCTATCAGGCTTTGCTGAATATGGCTATTGTTTCGAGACTTGTTCCTGCAACGGGTTTGCCTCTGCCGTTTTTTTCTCACGGGGGATCTTCTATTTTTATAATTCTTTGCATGTGCGGTCTTCTGATGAATGTTTCAAGATACTCATCATTTGAAAGGCAGGGAACAATATGAGTAATGTATCCATGTATTTGCCCGAAAGAGATTATTCTGACAAAGTTTTTTACTTTAAAGGTCAGAGGTCAAATGCAAATAAAAAATCAAAATATGTGGATACAGGTTGTGGAGTATATGCGGGATCCGGCATGAAAAAGAAGAATACTGTAAGAGAGGTATATCACTGTATAATAGCTGTGCTCATTATGATTCTTTTCGTTCAGATAGCTCTTCATTTTTTAGTATTCCCTAAATTTATCATAAATCATGTAAATCTGAAAATGGATGATTCTATACCGATAACTGACAGTGAGATCCTGGAGATGGCAGGAATGAATAAGACAAATTATTTTTTTATTATGAACGCTCTTGAAGTGAAGAATAGGCTTCTGTCATCCTCATTGATCAAAGATGTCCGTGTAGAGAAGATATTTCCCGATACTGTAAATATAGCCATAACGGGCAGAAAGCCCATAGTTGCCTCAGTCCTTGTCGTAAAAGGGAGGAGCGTTCCTGTTTTTTTTGATAACGAGGGGGTTCTTCTAAATCTGAGAAATAAGAAAATAGATAATAACATCCCCGTACTATCGGGAATAAAGTTTGCACATATGGAATTCGGCCAGAAACTACCTGCGGATGTAGTTGGGTTTATAAAGCATGTTGATAAGCTGAAAACAGATTCTCCGGATCTCTACAATTCTATTTCGGAATTCCGGTTTATAAAAACTGATGATGGGAAATACGAGGTACTGCTGTATTTGATTGGTAAAGCTGTAAGAATTCGGATAGGAAGGGAGTTGAATGATTTTTTGTTAAAAAATATAATGATGGTGCTTGATGTTATTTCCAGGAGTAATTTTACCGGAAAGATAGATGAGCTTGATTTTAGAACCGGTGAGGTTGTGTACAGGATAAAGGAGGGATAGTTATTTGCCATCAGAAGATCTAATTGTGGGCCTGGATATAGGTACAACCAAGGTTTGTGCCATAATTGGCGAGTTTAACGATGCCGGTGAGATTGAAATTATTGGTGTTGGGACGAGTCCGTCTCATGGTCTGCGAAAGGGCGTTGTTGTAAACATAGAATCTACATTAAGATCCGTAACCGATGCTATTGAAGCAGCCGAGATGATGTCCGGGCGCGAGGTTAAGGCTGTTTATACAGGTATTGCCGGAGGACATATAGAAGGAATTAATTCTCGCGGGGTAGTCGCAGTGACAGGAAGAGGGCGTGAGATTACTGAAGAAGATGTTGACAGGGTAATAGATGCCGCTAAGGCAATTGTGATACCCATGGATAGGGAGGTCCTCCATATTATTCCCCAGGAGTTTATCGTTGATGAACAGGGTGGTATCAGAAATCCGATAGATATGATAGGAGTAAGACTGGAGGCAGAGGTTCACATAATTACCAGTTCCGTTACATCGGCTCAGAATCTTGTAAAATGTGTAAACAGGGCAGGATTCAGGATCGATGACATTGTTCTGGAATCCATAGCATCATCGATAGCCGTTTTGTCGGAAGACGAAAAAGATCTGGGAGTTTTATTGATCGATCTGGGGGGCGGGACAACGGATATTCTTGTTCACCTCGAAAGTGCTCCATACCATACAAGTGTTATTTCCGTGGGAGGAAAGCAGGTAACCAGTGATCTTTCAATAATGCTGAAAATTCCGATAGATGCAGCAGAGAAAATCAAGAAAGAATCAGGATGCTGCTATCTTCCCCTCATAAGAAATGACGAAGAAATAGTTCTGCCCGGAGTTGGGGGCTGGCCTTCGGCTTCGATTCCCCGTACTGAGTTATGCGGGATTATACAGCCCCGAATGACCGAGGTCTTCGGTCTTATCAGAGATCAGATGGAGAAGAAGGGGTATATAAAACACCTTGGCGGGGGTGTTGTCCTGACAGGCGGGGGTGCATTATTATCTGGAACGGTCGAGCTGGCTCAGGAAATATTTGGGATTCCGGCGAGACTGGGATATCCCGTCAGGATGGGGGGGCTGATAAAAGAATATCAAAGTCCTGTTTATTCCACCGGAGTAGGCCTCGTCGCCTATGCCGCAAAAGAATTCAATCCCGGATCATTTCAGGGTTCAAGGGGAAAGTCTGCGGGCGATGGTTTTGTTGACAAATTAAGAAAATGGATGAAGGAGTTTTTCTGATGTATTGACAAATAATCTATGGGAAATAAAGAAGGTAAAAGCAGCTTTTATTTCCAGAAACGGAATTCTGATAATGATGAAGTAAAATAGTTAAATTGTCAGCTTTCTGAGTAGTAAATATATAAACGCATTAGTGCTCTGGGAGGGGAACATGCAGATTGAAGTAATCGAAGAAAAAGTTAGTGACCGAACTACGATTAGGGTGGTAGGTGTCGGTGGCGGCGGAAGTAATGCCGTTAACAGGATGATAGCATGCGGGCTTAAAAAAGTCGGCTTTATAGCTGTTAATACGGACATCCAGGCTCTTAACCTTTCAAATGCCGAAAAAAAACTAACAATTGGGAAAAAACTCACATCGGGTCTGGGGGCGGGAGGTGTTCCTGAGATTGGGGAAAATGCCGCCATAGAAGACAAGGAAGAGATCCAGAATGCCCTCAGAGGGGCGGATATGGTTTTCATTACTGCAGGAATGGGGGGAGGAACAGGCACAGGGGGTGCTCCGGTAATAGCAGGAATTTCAAGAGAGCTTGGAATACTTACTGTTGCCATAGTTACAAAGCCCTTTGAATTCGAGGGGATAAGAAAACTCCAGCTCGCAGAAGAGGGAATAAATAAACTTCGTGATGCTGTTGACACCCTGATTGTTATACCAAATCAACATTTGCTTAATATTGTTGAAAGAAAAACTCCGATAAGCGAGGCGTTTCTTCTTGCAGATAACGTTCTGCGTCAGGGGGTTCAAGGAATATCTGATCTAATTACAAAGCCGGGGATAATAAATATTGATTTTGCCGATGTAAAAACCATCATGAACGGCCGTGGTGATGCAATTATGGGAATGGGTGAAGGATTCGGTGATAGCCGGGCTGTAGATGCCGCTACCAATGCTATAAATAATCCTCTTCTTGAGGATGCCAGTATAGCTGGGGCGAACAATATTTTAATTAATGTAACAGGTGCCGATGATCTTTCTCTGGAGGAATATAAGGAGGTTGTCGAGATAATAACGGCCAATGTTTCTGATAATGCCTTTATTATTGCCGGTCAGGCTGTGGACGAAACAATTGAGGATGGAATAAAGGTTACTGTAATAGCAACGGGTTTTGGCTCTCAGACGGCGGGAAGGGTCGTTGATAAACAAATCGAAGAAGATGATAGTGATATTATTCCATATAAAGACTGGCTTTCGATGAAAGAGGGGCTTATGCCGAAGACTCAAAAGGAATATTTATTAAGCAGAAACTCGGAGGACTCCGATCTTTCCATTCCTACGATTCTTCGAGATAAAAGAGTAGTAGGAGAGGGCGGGAGCTGATAGGAAAGTGAAAGATAAAGATATTATAGAAAATTACAGGAAGTATCTCGTGATTGAGCAAAGACTGGCTTCTTTGAGTGTTCAAACATATCTTAGAGAGATCAATAGTTTTTATTATTATCTATTTAAAACGGCTCAATCATTTATAACTGTAGAAGTTAATGATGTTATTGAATATCTTTCTACTCCCAGGTTTTTAAAGTTAGACGTCAGAACAATTTCCAGGATTCTAAGCAGTATGCGGTCCTTTTTTAATTTCCTTGTAGAGGATGATTACAGAAAAGACAACCCCCTTCTTCTTATGGAAATGCCCAAAATGGGAAGTAAAATCCCGGAAGTTTTTTCATCGGATGATATTGACAAATTCCTCGGAGAAATAGACATATCCACTCCGATAGGGATAAGGGATAGAGCATTATTTGAGATAATATATTCCTGCGGATTGAGAGTGTCGGAGGCCTCGGAACTGTGCCCGGGTCAGATATTCCTTTCGGAAAGAATAATAAGGGTAATGGGGAAGGGAAGCAGGGAGCGTTTTGTTCCCATGGGAGAAGAGGCGGTATTCTGGATTTCGAAATACTATAAAGAAAGCAGGCCGTTTCTCTTGAAAACTACAAAAAAGGTGGATAGTGTTTTTATAAATAATCATGGAATGAGGTTAACGAGGAAAGGGATGTGGAAAAAATTCAGGAATATTGCCGACAGGGCAGGATTGTCGGGTAAGATTCATACTCTGCGCCATTCTTTTGCTACCCATATGCTTAGAGCGGGTGCTGATCTAAGAGCTGTCCAGGAACTCCTCGGACATTCTGATATTTCCACAACCCAGATATATACTCATCTCGATAAAGATGATTTAAAAAATACCCATTTAAAGTATCACCCTGCAGGATAAAAAAAATGGATAATGAAAGAAAGGAGAGAAAAAATAATATGATCAAAAAAAATACAATCTGTTTTTTATTGTTTCTCTCTCTTTTTTCATGCCTTGAAAAGAAGGATGCATTTTTTCAGGAATTGATTGATATAGAAGAGGACGGAGGGAGAAGAGATTTAACAACTCAGGAAATAGGAGAGATAAAAAAATTGATAAAGAGTAGTGCTCCTGAGATTGGTCGCATTATGAAAAAACTTAAATCAACGGGTGGAGATTATAAAAAAGCAGCGAAGAGATATCTTTTTTTGCAGACGGAGATCCTGAATATTATCTCCGAAATAGAAAATCTGGAAAAAACTCTGTCGGAAGAAAAAGGAGAGATCGAAATAAGTTCCGATGATCTTGAAAAACTCGGTGAATTTTCTAAAATGTTGTCCGTACATTTGATGAGAGAGGAGATGTATGAGAAAGCCCTTTTCTATCTCAAAAAAGCCTTGAGCTATTATCCTGAAAATTCAATATTATTATACAAAGCTGCTTTATGCTCGGCCCGGACGGCAAAGTTTACGATTGATAATGAGAAAAAAAACAGGTTATTCAATGATTCGGAGAAATATTATCTTTCTGCTTTAGCAAAGAATCCCGACTATACAGCGGCTCTTTATGGGCTTGCCGTATTGTATATTTTTGAACTTGACAGGAGTTTCGAATCTGAAAAATATCTTCTGCATATCCTTGAAGTAGAAAAAAAGCATGTTGAAGCTATGTTTCTTCTTGGACGGGTGTATGTCTTAAAAGGTGAAGATAATAAAGCTATTGAAATGTATGAAAAAATTATCAGCTATTCAAATGTTAAGGAAAAAAAGCGGAAGGCAGAGGAATTCATTGCTGAAATAATTAGGGGAGGCATAAATGAAAAATGATGTCCTGACCCTGGCAATTAATAGAATCACTTTCCTTTCTTCAAGGGAAAAGCTTCTGGTTTTTAACTCTGTTAAAGATGTTGGTGAGCTATGCAGATTGTCAAAAAGTGATATTGAGATGAAAATCAAGCGGCGGTCTCCACGGGGGCATTATAACATAAAAGAGTTTATCAGCAGATCCGAGAAGGATCTGGCAGTTTTTTGTAAAAAGGATATAAAATATATATCAATTCTGGAAACTAATTATCCCCCTCTTTTGAAAGAAATATACAATCCCCCCTTTGTGCTTTTTTACCGCGGTGAGTTATGCGATTTCTCAAAAGATATGATAGGTATCATAGGAACGAGAAGGGCGACAGGAAGTGCCGTTGCGGCTGCAAAAAAGATAAGCTGTGAGTTTGCAGAATATCAGATTCCTGTGGTATCAGGGCTTGCTCTTGGAATTGACAGAGCGGCGCATATTGGATGTCTAAACGGTAATGCTTCCACCATAGCGGTCCTTGGGTGTGGAATAGATACTGTTTATCCGGTTTCCAACAGGGAAACAGCCATAAGGATAATTAAAAACGGCGGGCTTATTCTTAGCGAATACCCCCCCGGTGTTCTCCCGCTTAAATATCATTTCCCCGAGAGAAACAGAATTATAAGCGGTTTGTCACGCTCCATACTGATAATACAGGCTCCTGAAAAATCCGGAGCCCTGATTACTGCAGATTTCGCAGCAGAACAGGGAAGGGATGTCTATGTTTATAAGAATGCCATAACAGGTCTGCCCGGAGCCGGAGGGAAAGCCCTTTCTGAGGAAGGAGCGCTGCTCGTAGAATCCGCTGATGAGATTCTGTCTGATTGGGGGTACGGGGTCAAAAAGAGAAAGGATAAGATTTTCGAAGGAGAAGCAAAGGATTTACTTTCGAACCAATTAAGGCGGGAATT
Source organism: uncultured Spirochaetales bacterium (assembly GCA_964512945.1). GTDB lineage: Bacteria > Spirochaetota > Spirochaetia > CAZEKV01 > CAZEKV01 > CAZEKV01. Next base: position 13,056 of record CAZEKV010000042.1, read on the forward strand.
ATCTTTATCCCCGAAGGAGAAGGTCCTTGAAAGCAATTAGGGAGTATACTGCTTATTTGAAACATGTAAGAAATTTATCCCCTGCTACCGTTGAAGCCTACATCAGGGATTTGCAGCTTTTTGCGGGATACATTTCCAGTGCAGGGATATCGGCTATAGAGTATGGGAAAGGTGATGTCAGGGGTTTTCTGTCATTCTTGACGGATAGAAAACTCTCTTCTGCAAGCATAAATAGGATTATTTCCGCTGTAAGAGGCTATTTTGGATATCTTGTGAGGTATGAGAACCTTGTGAATAACCCCTTTTCATCGATCAAGTCTTTGAAGAGAAAAAAAAGGTTTCCTGATTTCTTTTTTGAGAGCGAGGTTGATGAGTTTCTTGCTCTTCCTGAAAGGGAAGAAAACAGCTTCCTGTCGGTTAGAGATAAAATGATCCTGGAACTCCTGTATTCAACAGGATGCAGGGTGTCGGAGATTACAGGAATTAATGTGAAGGATATAAATTTTAGTGATAATTCAATTATTGTAAAAGGTAAAGGGAATAAGGAAAGATTTGTTTTTATTGGTAGAAAAGCCGTATCTGCACTCAGGCAGTATCTTTTTTACAGGAAAAATTTTCTAAAAGATAGATTGGAAGAGGCTCTTATCATTAACAGGAGCGGAAAAAGGATAACAACAAGGGGTATATTTTACATTGTGGATAAATATATTACAAAAATGGCTATTGAAAAAAAACTATCCCCTCATTCTTTGCGTCATACTTTTGCGACGCATATTCTTGACAGGGGCGGGGATATCCGTGTTGTACAGGAGTTGCTTGGTCATTCAAGCCTGTCGAGTACACAGATATACACCCATATGGGACAGGGTAGATTGAAAAAGATTTATAACAATACCCATCCCCATGCAAAAAGAAGTGGAGTAAATATATGACAATAAGAGGAACGACCGTAATAGCGGTTAAAAAAAATGAAGATGTCGCAATGGCCGCAGACGGCCAGGTTACACTCGGAAACACGATAATGAAGGGTAATGCAAAGAAAATACGAACTGTGAATGACGGAAAAGTTATTGTAGGTTTTGCAGGGGCTACGGCCGATGCTTTTACCCTATTCGAAAAATTTGAGGGAAAATTAAAGGAATATGGCGGAGATATAACCAGGGCCTCCGTAGAACTCGCAAAAGATTGGCGTACCGACAGAATGCTCAGGAAACTTGAAGCCATGCTGCTCGTTGCTGATAAAAAGCGCATATTGCTGATATCAGGGACGGGAGATGTTATTGAACCGGAAGAAGGGGTAATAGCAATTGGCTCAGGAGGAACTTTTGCCTATTCTGCCGCCCTTGCCTACCTGGATTGTTCAGATCTATCGGCCCGGGATGTGGCATTGCGATCCCTCAAGATAGCTTCGGGTGTCTGCATCTATACAAATAACAACTTTGTTGTGGAGGAAATATAATGGAGAAAATGGATCTGGACAACTTAACTCCCAAAGAAATTGTAAAAGAACTTGACAAATATGTAATCAGTCAGAACAAAGCCAAAAAAGCTGTAGCCATTGCTTTGAGAAACAGGATGAGGCGCCAGAAATTATCAAAAGAACTACGTGATGAAATCGCTCCAAAGAATATTATTATGATCGGGCCTACCGGTGTTGGTAAAACCGAAATTGCCAGAAGATTATCCAAGCTTTGCAGAGCTCCATTTATAAAGGTAGAGGCCACCAAATACACAGAGGTTGGGTATGTAGGCAGGGATGTTGAATCCATGGTCAGGGACTTGATGTCTGTCGGTGTATCGATAGTAAAAACGGAACTCCAGAAGGATGTAAAAGAAGAAGCTGAAAAAAGGACAGAAGAGGCATTACTGGATTTGCTGCTTCCCGGAATAAAGAGGCCTGGCGGGGTGCCCGTCCCATCCGAAAGACCACCGAGGGAATCCCATGATAAAACACAGGGGAAATCCTCAACGAGAGAGAAATTCAGAAGCAGACTGAGGGATGGAGATTTTGATGATAAAAAAGTTGAAATAAACATAGCGAGAAATCCCTTCCCTGCTATTGAAATTTTTTCTGGAACGGGTTTTGAGGATATGGATTTTAATCTTGGAAATATTACGAATATGCTTTCCGGCGGGAAAAAGAAGAAAAAACTTGTATCGGTGAAACATGCCAGGGAAATAATTCTTGCCCAGGAGATGAATAAGCTTGTTGATAACGATACAGTTTCCGATATTGCACGGGAAAGAGTGGAAGAGATGGGGATAATCTTTATTGATGAAATTGATAAAATTGCAAAGAGGGAAAATCGTTCGGGAGCCGATGTTTCGAGAGAAGGGGTTCAACGGGATATCCTGCCGATAGTGGAGGGATCCAAGATAAACACAAAGTATGGAATGGTGGACACCTCGCATATACTCTTTATTGCAGCAGGAGCCTTCCATATGAGTAAACCCTCGGATCTTATTCCTGAACTTCAGGGTCGTTTTCCTCTGAGGGTTGAGCTGGAGGATCTTGATGCCAACGATTTTCGGAAAATTATTACACAGCCGAAAAATTCGCTAACGAGACAGTATAAGGAGTTGCTGAAAACCGAGGGAGTAGATCTCGTTTTTACAGATGATGCCACAAAAAGGATTTCTGAGATTGCGGCTGAGGTGAATTCGCAAACGGAAAATATCGGAGCCCGAAGACTCCACACTGTAATGGAGCTCCTGCTGGAGGATGTTTCTTTTAATGCCCCGGATTTGAAGGATCAAACAATAGAGGTTACCCCTGAGTATGTTGATGATAAGCTGAAAGATATTGTACAGGATCAGGATTTGAGCAGGTATATCTTATGAGACCCGGTTTTTCTTATAGGATGGAGAAAAACAGCCGAAACTTAAGGGTAGTGGAAGTTTTAGAAAAAAAATAAGGAGATAACAGGTGTTTTTAAACAATAGCTTTGGAAAATCACTCGACATACTGCATAGAGCCATGAGCGTTTCCACATTACGTCACAGCATAATTGCCAATAATATTTCCAATGGGGACACCCCGAATTTT
>CAZEKV010000043.1:0-16061 GCA_964512945.1 uncultured Spirochaetales bacterium
TGACAGCTTTTTTTTATAATGCTCCATGGAAGAAGGAGAATATAGAAAGTCTTGAAATGTCGGAAGAACTCTACCTTTACTCAAGAATATTCTGGAAAGAAGCCTTAAAGTATTCAAGGAAGATAAAAATGTCTTTTGTTACATTAAAGGAAATTCAATACTGGGAAGATGAATGCTTTCGAATCAGAAATGGAGAGTTAAATTATGGAGAAATAATTAATCTACATCTTCAACACCTTAGAAATGTAAAAAAGAAATTTGAATCGATGGATGAAAATACTTACTAAAGATCTTCAGGTTCTCTATTATTATTCCGCTAAGGCATATCCTGCTACGAGTTTAAGCGTTAAAACTTTTCGTATTTCCTCTATTTTATCAGCATTGCATCCCCGTAGGAAAAAAAATTATATTTCATTCTTATGGCTTCATCATATGCATTTTTAATAAAATTCCTACCGGCGAATGCTGAAACGAGGACTAACAGGGTAGATTTAGGTGTATGAAAATTTGTAAATAACTGATCAACTATTTTAAATTTCTTTCCGGGGTAAATAAATAGAGAGGTGTTATAATCCCCCGGGAGTATTTTATTATCTATATATGCCGATTCAAGAGCCCTTACAACAGTTGTCCCTACAGCCAGGATTTTTTTATTCTTCTTTTTTGCATAATTAATGATATCCGCCGCTTTTTTTGTTATATGGAAGATTTCATTGTGCATTATATGATCTTCAATTCTTTCAGTTCTTATGGGAACAAAAGTTCCCATTCCCACATTTAAATCAATATAGGTTATCTCAACATTCTTTTCTTTCAAATCTTTCATGATATTATCGGTAAAATGCAGTCCCGCGGTAGGGGCTGCAATTGAACCAATCTTTTCTGCAAAGATCGTTTGATATCTGGTCTCATCAATTCTTGAATCCTCTCTTTTTATATAGGGAGGGAGAGGAACATGCCCGTATTCTGAGAGATATTCATCAGTTATTTCTCTCGAAAATTCAATTACAATACTGTTCTCTTCTTTTTTTGTAATTTTGCCTTCCAATCCATCTTTTAAAAAAAATTTGTCGTTTACCCGAATTTTTTTGGACTTTCTGGATATTATTTCCCAGGATTTTTTTCCTCTTTTCTCGATGAGGAGAAACTCAACATCTTTATGGGATTGAGCTATGTCGAATTCTTTTCCAGCCTTCTTTGCATAAATTCTTGCTTTTCTGACACGGGTATTGTTAAAGACAACCAGAGTATTCGAATCAATATACTCTGGGAAGTTTTTTATACTGGAATGTATCAGTTTATATCCTTTTTTATCGAGGATTAGCAGGCGGGACTCTCCCCTTTTTTCCGGGGGGAATTGTGCTATTAAATTATCTGGTAAACTAAAAGAGAAGTCGCTGGTCTTCATGAGGCTCTCTGTGGATTTTCAGGTGTTCGTATGCAAGATCCGTAGCTACCCGTCCGCGAGGGGTACGTTTTAAAAATCCTTTTTGAATAAGGTATGGCTCAAAAAAATCTTCTACAGATTCAACGGCCTCACCAATCGAGATTGCAAGGGTCTCCGCTCCAACGGGACCCCCCTTATATTTTTCGATAATAATTCGTAACAACTCCCTGTCGTGCTTTTCCAGTCCGTATCTGTCAATTTCAAGCCGGTTCAGACTTTCAGTCACGACTTTTCTGGTTATTATACCATCGCCGATTATTTCTGCAAAATCCCTTATTCTTCTCAATAAGCGATTTGCAATCCTCGGTGTCCCCCTTGAGGATTCAGCAATTGTTTCAAGTGAGGGCTTGTCAATCTCTATTTTCAGTATATCAGCTGAACGGAGTATAATGGTTTTTATTTCGTCAAAACTGTAAAAATTTATTCTGATGGTAATGCCGAAACGGCTGTAGAGGGGGCTTGAAACCAATCCAGCTTTTGTAGTGGCACCTACCAGTGTAAATGGGGGAAGAGGTATTCTCACAGTACGTGCTGCCGGACCCTGCCCTATTATCCAATCCAGTTCGGAATCTTCCATTGCTATATAAAGCATTTCCTCTATTGCAGGCTTAAGACGATGTATTTCATCAATAAAAAAAATTCCATTTTTGCTTATGGAGGTCAAAAGACCCGCAAGATCCTTTGGTTTGTCTATAGCGGGTGCAGATGTGGCTTTGAACTCAACACCCATTTCATTGGCAAGAATCCCTGCGAGTGTAGTTTTGCCCAAACCCGGAGGTCCGCTTAAAAATACATGGTCAAGACTTTCCTCTCGATTTCTTGCAGCTTTTATAAAAATGCCTAAATTTTCTTTCAGGTGCCTCTGACCTTGAAAATCTTTGAGAAAATGGGGTCTTAATCCATGTTCTTTTTGATCTACGTTGTCGTTAAACTCGCCTGAAAGTATATTATTTTCCATCATTATTATTTATGAACTCAAAAGGATTATTGCCTGTCTAAAAATTTCCTTTTCCAGTTCTTCCTTATCAAAATTATTATTTTTAATTATTTCAGCATAGATTTTACTGACAACAACTCCCGCCCTTTTCTTATCGAAACCCATATCGGAAAGTGCATTAACAATATCACTATGATCTTCTCCCCCGTTTTTATCAATAAAATCTACCTTTCCCTTTAAAGCAAGAATTATTTTCTGTGATGTCTTTAAACCCAGGCCTGGTATCTTTGCCAATTCCCTGCTGTTTCCTGAATCAACAACTTCCAAAAAATTCTGGACACTTATGCTGGATAATATCTTTATTGCCTGCTTTGGGCCAATACCGTTGATTTTGATCAGTTTCATAAAAACGCTGCGCTCATGGAGATCAAAAAACCCAAATAATTCCATCCGGTCTTCCCTGTGGTACAGAATTGTATAAACCGATATTTCGGTTCCTGTATCGGGCATTTTAGCAATACTCGATGCGGGAGTGCTTAATTCCCACTCAATACCTCCGCAGCGAATAAATATCCGGTTCCCGCCCTTTTCCGTTAGAAGACCGAAAAGTCTATTTATCATAACTTTCCTCAAAAAAACTGATTGGCAATTCTAAAAAACAAATCAGCAGTAGTTTTTGCTTCAAAAATGTCCTTTAAGATTATAAAAAAGAAATATAGTTTTGCATATAGAGGAACTCAGCCTTCCAGTTGTTTTAAAAAACTACTGCCCCTGTTGTTCAAGTGGCAGACTGCGGCTGCAAGGGCATCTGCCGAATGGTCGGTGTCTGAAATTTTTTTCAATCCAAGAATAATTTTCACCATCTGCTGCATTTGATGCTTATCAGCACTTCCGGAACCCGTAACCGACATCTTGATTGCCAGGGGAGAATAATTAAATACCTTGACCTCGCAGTGTTTTAGAGCCAGAATTATTACCCCCCTCGCCTGAGCAACGGGCAAAGCACTGCTGATATTTTTAGAAAAAAATAAAGACTCAACCCCTGCTTCTTCCGGTTTATACTTTGTCAATATACTGCATAGCCCCTTATATATGGCATCCAGCCTTATGTCTGTAGAATCAGAAGAATCCGTAGGAAGAGTTCCATGAGCGACATGAACATACTTGTTGTTTTCCGAGTCGATAATTCCAAAACCTATTTTTGCAAGACCGGGATCTATACCAATGATCCTTATCATTCAATATCAAAATTCATATTTTCAGGTATTTCAAGATTTGTTGAAACATTCTGTACATCATCGAGATCTTCCAGTTTCTCAATGAATTTTAATACTTTTTGTGTTTTTTCTATATCAAGCTCAACAGTATTGTCGGGTATTTTTGTGACTTCTGCCATCGTATGTTCGTATCCTGCTTTTTGCAAAGCATTTAAAACATTCTCGAAAGATTCGGGAGAGGTTATTACTTCTATACTATTCCCTTCTTTCGCAACATCTTCAGCCCCGGATTCAAGGGCAATGTCAAATATCTCATCTTCTGAATATTGTTCAGCATCGAAAACAATTAACCCCTTTCTTTTAAAGAGATATGCCACACAATCGGCCTTGCCAAGATTCCCTCCATTTTTTGTGACAGTACTCCTTACATCTGCTGCTGTTCTGTTTTTGTTATCAGTCAGGGTATCAATTAAAATTGCGACTCCGCCCGGGCCGTATGCTTCATAGGTATTCTCAAAATAGTTTGTACCGTCTGTATCACCGACTCCCTTCTTAATACCCCTCTCTATGTTATCTTTTGGCATATTCGCAGATTTTGCCTTTAATATTGCAGCGCGTAATCTTGGATTATCTTCAGGATTCCCCCCCCCAAGCCTGGAAGCAACAGTTATTTCCTTAATTATTTTAGAAAATATCTTCCCCCGCCTGGCATCTGCGGTACCTTTTTTATGTTTTATGGAAGACCACTTGCTATGACCGGACATGTTCCAACTTCCTCCTCATATTCTATCTATGGCTTCAAAACTAACATGTCAAAAAATATACGTCAACCTGCTGTATATGGAATCAAACCCCTTATCCCGGGGACAGGGAGTGTCGTTTAGACTTCCTGGTTTTACAGAAAAGGGTCTACAGGGCGATATCTTATTCAGGATCATATCTCTAAAATAAAAAAATATAAAATGGAATATTCCTGGTTTTTTTTAAAAGTTAGTTATATACTAGGTGGCATGTAACGATTTTTTCAGGAGGAAAAAGATGAAGAAACTGCTTATAATAGGGCTTCTTATTTTTATGGTATTTGCGATATTTGCAGAAGAGGAAGAGATAGAGGAGGATGGCAACAAAGGGTTTAAGGTCGGAGCTGGTTTTGTAATTTCCTATGATATTAACCTTGATTCTGATTTAGGAGATTTTTTCCCTTTGTTTAACTTCAGGTTCGGGGGATATATTGATCTTAACTATTATTTTACGGATTGGTTTGCGATAGGTGCCGAGGGCGGTATGAGGATGATGTTCTGGAACCACGATAGTTTTAAATTGTTCTTGTTTGATTTTCCTATTCGCATATACCCAAGATTTGACGTAGGGATGATACGCCTACAGCCCTATTTTGGATGGAATCCGAGAGCCGTTGCAGCGGTCGTCGGTTCAAGTAGAGCTTTTGTCATGATACCTTCTGTTCTTGAAGTGGGAACGAAAATTGGTATAAAAAAGTTTTATGTTGAGGGTTCCGTACTTATACCGGCCTCTAAATCTTCAAAAGGTACTGAAAGTGTAACTTCAAATTTTCTTAACAGCAAGCAGTTCAGAATTGGACTCGGTATGGCTTTTACTTTTTAGACCGATTTCTGTTTGATAGCTGGTAGAATAGAAACGCCGTGGTATATCCTTGTTTAACGGCGTTTCTGTTTTTTTTATGGCCATTTTAGATGTTTGAATTTGATATTGTCGGTTTTTATCAGCAGTTTTCTCAAGAAAAAGTTTAGAAGCAGGCGTCCCTTTTCAGTAAAAAAGACATTTGTATCTGTTTTTGACATATACCCATTGTTTACGTACTCTTCAATTTCTCTATGAAAAAGTTTCAGTATGTCCATGTTAAACCGCTCTCTGATAGTTTTTAAATTTATTCCATATTCTGTTCTAAAAGACATTATAAGGTTTTCTTTAAAAAAATCCTTAATTGATATCTTTTCGATTGATATGTCATAATCATCGAAGTGTAAATAGTTGTCTATATTTTTAGTATTATTAATCCGTATTATTTTATCCGACCCCGGCAAAGTTGATACAGCTCCAGGCCCTATGCCCAGATAGGGATTTAATTTCCAGTAATTTAAATTGTGAATACACTCCTTGTTATTTAGTGCAAAATTCGATATTTCGTAATTAACATATCTTTTTTTTAATAATTCAACGCAATGGATCCACATCTTTTCCTTTATGTCGTCCAGAAGGGGTTTTATCCCGCTTATATTCAAATGATTCAAGAAAGGGTTATTTTCTTCAAAAATAAGGGAATAAAGCGATATGTGTTCCGGTGAAAAACTTATGACTCTCTTTATATCATCAACAGCTTCCCCGATCGTTTCTCCTGGTATTTCTGTTATAATGTCGATATTTAAATCATAATTCCATTCTTTAGATATAAATTCGATTTTTCTGGCAATATTTTCCGGTTGATTGAATCTTCCAAGAATCCCCGAGAGTCTATTATTAAAAGACTGCACCCCAATACTTAATCTGGTTATATTGTTTCCTTCCAGCATTGAGAGAAAATCAATATTAATATCTACGGGATTTGATTCAAATGTAAATTCGACGGGCTTATCAGGAATTCGTTTATTTAATTTCGATAAAAAATCATTCATCATCTTTATCGGAACAATACCAGGGCTCCCTCCCCCAATATACAATGTTTGAATAGGCGGTTTATCTATCAATGAATAATAATAATCAAACTCTCCAAGGATTCTCTCGAGAACATCCTTAATTATGATTAGATTGAATTCAGTTACAGAGAAAAAATCACAGAACATACACTTACCCTTACAAAAAGGTATGTGTAGATACAGAGAAATCGGTTTTTTAATCTTTGCCAGAGTTATTTTTTCTGTAAGGGCCAATATTTAAACAATACCATTCCTTTAAAGCTGGAAATATCAGTTTTGATATAATACCCGGATTGAAAGCTTACTTTTCGGTTGTCACCCGCCAGTAAATACTCATTTTTTTTCAAAAAAATTTCGTCATAACTTCCAAAAAATGGATCTGTATTTGACATGTCTTCCGATGTACTATTTTTGATTATATCATATTTTCTGTTGATTATTTTTTTCTCTGATACAAAATATTCTTTCTGATCCGGTTTTATGCTTATATTATAATTATTAATTTTTATAGTATCTCCCGGTAATCCGACAAGACGGCGGACATAATATTGTTTTGTATTCCGGTCACCGGTAAGAGTTGCCAGAGAGATCTTCCTGAAACTTAAAAAGCCGAGAAAATTATCCAGAATATCAACAAAAAAATTAGATTTTCGCCCCTTTGCCAGTACCAAAACATCCCCCCTTTCAGGCTTTTTTAATCCGGGAAGTTTTATATTTAGTAATGGAATTGATGAACCGTAAACAAGGGGTGAAACAAGTATTTTCTGACTGGAATTGTAAAGGGGTTTCATCGAAGAAGAATTAACACTGTAGGATGAAATAAAGAAATGTGTAACAGCACTGTATATGACAAAAAAGAGGAAAATATATTTTAACGCCGAAAATAGCTTATTCCTTCTTTTCCCTCTATTCAGATAATCAAATTTTCCCGCCATGGGAACATAGTAGCATAAATCATCCATGATTGACAAGTTAAGCCATGGAACCTATAATCCCGATGCGATGAAAAAAAAAGACAGAAGCACAATAGCAATTAACAGAAAAGCACGTTTTAACTATTTTGTCGAAGATTCCCTTGAGTGTGGAATTGAACTCCAGGGTACGGAGGTGAAATCGGTAAAAGACTCTAAAATTTCTTTTTCGGATTCCTATGCCAGAATAGAGAATTCAGAGTTATGGTTGATTGGTTTGCATATTTCACAATATTCTCATGGAAACATTCACAATCACAATCCTGATCGAAAAAGACGCTTGCTTGCCCATAAAAAAGAAATAAAAAAATTAAAAAGAAAGATTGACGAAAAGGGCTATGCTCTGATTCCAGTAAGGTTTTATCTAAAAAATGGTCTTGTGAAAATTGAACTGGGGATTTGTAAGGGAAAAAAGCTTTACGACAAACGAAATGATATAAAAAAACGTGACATCGAAAGAGATATTGATAGAAATAGTAAATTTTGAACATTGCATCCAAACTGTTTACAAAATACTTGATAAATTCGTATAAAAATATTAAATTACAGTATACAGCTTATTCGGGGATGCTCCGGTTTCGACTGGGGATATCCGGGGTATAGACTGCAAGTGGAGTGCATCCTCCTAAAAAATGCAAAACAATAACTGCTAACGAAGATAATTCTTTAGCTTTAGCTGCTTAATATAGCAGTTAACGGATACCTGAAATGCCGTTCTGAAGTTCAGTGTTATCTGTCATAAACCAGGACTTACTGATTTAAACATCCGGATTTAAATCAGGACATAATTTCCGGAAAAGGATTAAAGTTAGTTAAGCTGTACGACTGCTTTTTTCTTAAATAATGTAACAGCTAAGCTTGTAGATGTTTATATTCCAATCTTCAGGACGCGGGTTCGAATCCCGCCATCTCCATTTACCGGGACTACCTATCCACATTAGGCTCCGGTATATAAGTACAAATACTTATTCCCACTCAATTGTCGAGGGGGGTTTGCTGGATATGTCGTAGACTACCCTTCCAATTTTTTCAACCGAATTGGTGATTATCGAGGATATTTCCAGTAAATCACTCATTTTAAAGGGGTAAACATCGGCTGTCATACCATCCAGAGAGGTTATCGCCCTCAGGGCAAGAACATAGCTATAATTTCTGGAGTCACCTGTTACTCCTACAGATCTAACCGGCAAAAGAACACAGAAGGCCTGCCATATTCTATCATAGAGGTTTCTTTTTTTTATTTCATCGATAAAAATCCTGTCAGCATCACGCAGGATGTCACATTTTTCTTTTGTAATTTCACCAGGTATTCGTACACCCAGACCCGGCCCGGGAAAGGGGTGGCGTCTAATTATTGAATTCGATATGCCGAGTTTTTTGCCAAGCTGTCTTACTTCATCTTTGTAAAAGATATCAAGGGGTTCAACTATCCTACCCTCTTTTCTCATTTTTTCAACCAGGGGAGAATTTACATTATGATGAGATTTTATGGTTTTTGCTTTATTACCAACGCCCTTACCGGATTCAATAAGATCGGTGTACAGGGTGCCCTGGGCAAGAAAATAATTACTTATATGCAATTTTTTAATCTCTTCTTCCTGAACTCTAATAAAGAGATCTCCTATTATTTTCCTTTTTTCTTCCGGGTCGGTAATATTTTTCAGGGCGGAAAGAAATGTTTTACCAGCATCAATAATGTGGAGATTCCGGGCTCCAAGGGTTTTTAAGATTTCTTCCACTTCTTTTGATTCATCTTTTCTCATCAAGCCTGTGTCGATGTACATTAAATGAATATTCTCAGGGGGTAATGCTTTAAGGAGCAGCCCCGCAGCTACGGTAGAATCAACGCCTCCTGATATCAAAAGCAGGACCTTACTATCGGTAATTTTGTTTCTAATTTTGTTTATGGTCTTTTCCAGAAAAATGTCGATATCCCATTCTTTTTTTGCTCCGCATATTTTATGGGCGAAATTTTCAAGGAGCAGACTCCCAAATTCGCAATGGGAGACCTCAGGATGGAACTGAAAGCCATAGATAGCAGCCTTTTTATTAAATATAATTGCGGGATGATTATCGGATTCTGATATAATTTCAAAACCATCGCCAATTTCTACAATACTATCTCCATGGCTCATCCATGATATAAAGCTATCGGGGATACCTGACAAAATCTTGTCTTTTTTCCTGGAAATAACACCGGCTCTACCGTATTCTTTTGTTTTATGGGATTCAACCCTGCCACCAAAATAATCCATTATTATGTGGAGGCCGTAACATATTCCAAGGATGGGAAGCCCCGATGAATAAATTCTTTCGTCAGGCCTGGGAGAACCGGAATCGTAAACGGAAAAAGGAGAACCGGAAAAAACAAAACCCCTGACATTCCTTAAATTGATTGAATCAAGGGAAACTTCGCCATTGTAAACCTCAGTGTAAATCCCCGCTTCCCTTATTCTTCTTCCGATAAGCTGTGTGGTTTGACCACCAAAATCGAGTATTATTATTTTATCCATGGATCTTTTCTGATTATTGTTTGTGTTCTCTTATATCCAACAGATACGATTCCAATTTTAGTTTCCGTATATTCTTCTATGAAATCTATGTATTCTTTTGCTTTTACAGGAAGATCTTCGTAAGTCTCACAATTTGACAATGATTTTTTCCATCCTTTGAAAGATTTTGTCACCGGCTTAGCACCTCTTAATATGCTAATAGATGAGGGAAAAGATTCAATTAGATCGTCTCTGTATTTATATGAAACACAGGCCTGTATTTCATCCATATCATCATAAACATCCAGATGTGTTAAAACCAGATGCGTAATGGAATTAGTCCTGCAGGCATAACGCAGGGCAACAAGATCAAGGTAACCGCACCTTCTTGGTCTTCCTGTTGTTACTCCATATTCACGCCCTATTTCCCGTATTTGACTCTCGAGATTTCCATCTCTCTCTTTAAGAAATTCCGAAGGGAAAGGCCCGTTCCCCACCCTCGTTGTATATGCCTTAAAAACCCCCAGAACGGTATCTATATCCCGGGGGCCTATACCGCCTCCAACTGAGGCTCCTGCTGCAGCTGAAACACCAGAAGAGACGTATGGGTATGTCCCTATATCAAGATCAAGCAATATCCCCTGTGCTCCTTCAAACAGGATATTTTTGTTCTTATTTTTATACTGGAAAGATGAAATATCTATCGTCATTTTTTTTAATCTATCCCTGTACTTTAAAACAAACTCTCTGTCTGAATTCTCCATATTATTGAAAAAATCTTCATCAAGTATATCGCATATTCTTATTCCATCCCTTAAGGCCTTGAGGGAATATGTAGTACCAATCCCTCTGCCGGTAGTTCCTATAGGATTTTTTCGATTTTTATCATTTTCAATATCCAGAAGCTTGTTTTTTGGCATAACTATATGAGCCCTATCCGAAATAAACACCCTATTTTTCCAGCTAATCCCCTGTTTTTCAATAGTATTCAGTTCGTCAAAGAGGGCTTCTGGATCAACTACCATTCCCGTTCCCAGAACAACGGTTTTATTCGGATAAACCACTCCCGAGGGTATGAGATGAAGCTTGTAGGTTTTATCTCTATTTACAATTGTATGTCCGGCATTTGCTCCACCGGAAAAACGGACAACAATATCCGCCCTGTCTGCCAGAAAATCAACTATCTTCCCCTTACCTTCATCACCCCATTGGGCTCCAATAACTACTATATTCATATTAATCCTTCAATAATTAAATTTTCGATCTTATAAGTTCATTATTTTTTTTATATTGCTTTGCTATATCCCCTGCTTTTTTAATAGATATTCCACGATATAATTCAGGATTGCTAAAAAACAACTCAGCATCAATGCCTGATGTCACCTCCAGCTGATGCTTGATAGTATTCCATATTTTTTCTTCCCCTTTTAGAAAATCGAGAAGGGGTTTTTTACCCTTTTCACATTCTATGGTCATTTTTCTAACAACTTCATGGGCATCGGAATTTCCTGAAATCGATAACAAAATATATACGGCCTCAGCCAGTACAAAATCCCCATTTTTTACAATGTTTTTTTTCATACTGTCTCTGTCAATAAAGAGACCCTTCAGTATTTTCTTTTGCCTATTCAAAGCTGCAGCAAATCCGGCAATATAGTCGCCTGTAAATCGGGCTGAGGCTGAATTCGATAAATCCCTCTGATGCTCTGATATCTGATCCATAAAAAATGTAACAACCCTTGGAGAAAAGGCCTTCCAGAGGCTTTTTACATGTTCGCTGTTCCAGGGGTTCCTTTTCTGGGGCATGGTAGATGAACCGACCTGGTCTTCTGAAAAAAATTCACGTATCTCTGATATCTCCGATCTCTGAAGATGTCTTAAATCGTCTGCAAGATTAGCCAGGATACCGAAGGAGACATTCATTTCAAGCAGGAGCCTTAGCAAATACTCGGGCTCTACCATCTGTGTTGAATGTTCGGAAGGTTTTAGACCAAGAAAAGACAAAAAACTTTTTTCAAATTCCTCAGGATCTCTGGAAATCATGGCAGTTGAATTATAGGAACCAACCGCTCCCGCAAGTTTTCCTCTTAGATCTTGAGACAGTTCTTCTATTTTAGAGATAGTTTTTCCAAATCTTGAGACATATTCCGCAATGGCAAACCCAAAGGTAATTGGTACGGCATGCTGGCCGTGGGTTCTCCCAACCTGGGGGGTTCCTCTCTCATTTTCGGCAAGCTCTATCAATAAATCCTCAACATCCATCATAAGGGGGAGGATAACCTTTCTTGTGACATCCCGCATTCTCAAGGCTGTAGCAGTATCAAGGATATCGACAGAAGTTGCCCCCAGATGTACAAAATGCCTGATTTCGGAGGGTAAATATCTTTTTATAACATTTACAAGAGCCCGTATGTTATGCTGGGTTTTTTCTTCTTCTTCGTAAATCTCATCCGGAGTTATTTTAGTATTCAACTCATCAATTATTTTGATAAAATCTCTCTTAGCAATTTTGCTGTTTTCCATATGAGCCTTTATTAAGGCCGATTCTACAGAAATACAATAAGATATTCCCGCCTCCTCACTTATATATTTAGACAATTCGTCAAAAAGCTTTTTGTTGGACTTGTAATACCTGTGATCAATTGGCGAGATATTTTTATATATGCTTCTGTTTTCCATACCGAATAATTACAGAAAAATTATTTTTTGTCAAAGTCCGTTTGTCACTTTTATATATTATTATATTTTAGATCGGTGATTGCCTTTTTTACAGGTTTATCGCTTTATTATCATATGCTATAGTCTATAAATGGAGAAAGATAATTATAAAAAGATCTTAAACAAGGCCATACTGGCCGGGAAGGATAGGGACTATAAAAAAGCTGTAAAATTGTTGAAAGTAATTATTAGTGAGACCGAATCTTTTCCTGAAGCCTTACTCTATCTTGGAAGGAGCTACCATGCTCTGGAGGACTTCGAGAAAGCGATTATTACTCTTAAATACTTCATTAACGTCAGGCCGGAAGTCAGTGCTGGGTATTTTTTTATTGGAAGATCTTATCTTGCTTATGGACTTTTCAAGCATGCGGTCTATTATTTTAAAATAGGTTTAAAGGCTGATCCCAAAAATACTCAGTTACCCGGTCTATTGGGTATGGCCTATCTGAAATTAAAAAAACCCCAAATTGCCGTTCGATATATGGAAAAAGCGGTTAATCTGGATCCAGACAATAAAAAAATATATATCGGATATCTTAATACACTTTTAGTAAACGCAATCCGTATTTTTCATATTGGTGATTTTGAGACAGCGAAGCAAATGTTGGAATTTATTCAGCAAAATGGAAATAAGGGAATTGTTACATATGTTTACCTTGCCATAATAGAGAAAGAATTCCAGAACTACGAAAAGGCTCTGGAGTATCTCAATGCAGCAGTCCAAATCTCTCCCGATGATCTAATTCTTAATTTTTACAGGGTTGAGCTGTTATTGAAGACCGGTAAAAAAGATACAGCTTTGGCAGAAATGAAGAAAATTGAGAAGATCCTCCCTGATTCAGAAAAATTCTCGTGGGAAAACGATAATATTGACAATTTTATGGCAGTTGAAATGTTCAAACGCAGCAATTTTAGAAAAGCAATTTTTTATGGAAAAAATATTATTCGCAGGCATTACGATAAAAAGAAGAACTCAGATTCACAATCCCTTATAAATGATATTCATCTCCTTATTGGAGAATCATACAGGAATTTGGGGGATTTCGAAAAATCGAATAATCATTTTTTGAGGGTACTGGATAACGATAAAAGAAATCTTGAATCAAGATACGGGATTTCGATGATTCTCTGGAAGCTTGAAAAATACGAAGATCTGCTTCTTGAACTAAAAAATATCGATGCTATTGATCCTGGTAACAAGATATCATCATATTATTCGGCTCTATGCTATTCGAAATTGAATTATCCGATTGAAGAAACAATCCCCAAACTTCAGAACGAAATACGTTCATCAGGCCCCGATCCTTTTTTAATGACATCTCTTGGAGAAGAATATATTAAATCTGACCTCGTAGATTTATCGGAAAAATGGTTTAAAAAGAGTCTTGTGCTTTCTGAAGAACATCTCCCGGCATTCTTTGGGCTTGTAGAGGTTTATAAAAAAATCAAAAATGATACGAACTTACTGAATGTATATAAGGATATTCTTCTTATTCAGCCGGATAATATTGAGATTAGAAGTGATTATATTTACTACCTCGTCTGCAATCTAAAGCATAAAACAGCTATTGTTGAAATTCAAAAGGTATTACCCCATAAAAAGAATGATGTTAAATTGCACAGGCTCCTTGCAATTTGTTTACGAAAAACAAAGAAATACCAGGAAGCATTGATTATTTACAGACAGCTATTAAAAGGCGATCCCCGAAATGAGTTGTTTCTATCATCACATGTTTTCTGTCTTGAAAAACTGAAGAAAAGAAAAATAGCCATTGAATTCCTTGAAAAAGCAATTTCGTATATTGGAAAAAAATCGAATTTACTCTTGATACTCGGGGTCTTCTACTATAAAGAAAAAAATATTGAAAAGGCCTTAAAGATCTTTAGAGAGGTCATTAAACTTAATCCGGAGGATTGGAGAGCATATGAGAATATGGGAAGAATTTACAGCGAAATGGGTATTTCCTCCTTTAGCAAGAAATTTTTATCAAAAGCCGATAAAATAAAAAAAAATACATGAAAAAAATATTTTTTTCTCCATAATTAGTATTAGCAGGAGGAAATTATGTCTTTAAAAGCAATTGATCTTTTTCAAGCCTATAATCAGGGAAAATTACCGGAGGAAGGGGGATATATTGTATCATCGTTCTTTCATACAAGGTCAAAATATACACGCTATGAGATTGTAGCATATGAGGGTGTAAAAACAATATATCTAACTGAGGAGGGTTTAACTTTTCAAACTGATGGAAGCAAGCTATTTATTCTGGTTGAACCCCCGAGTTATCCCCAGAAAGCAATAGAGCCTTTTAGAAGAAGCACAGAGGAACAGATCCCGCACCGATTTTCAGAGTTGAATGTGTTTATTGCAAAGAATCAAACACGTGTTATGGTAAGCAAAGAACCGCTGATAACATATTCGTCTTTTTCTATTCTAAAACCCACCCTGAACAACTTCGCCATTTTGTTCTACACCCTCCCAGAGGTTTTTGATACATTGGCCATGTTCTTTACAAAAACCCTGAACAAAGAGACAGGAGTGCCTCAGTTTGACGCCAAAAAAGCTGCAACAAACGTAGTCGAGGGGGTAAAAAACTTTGGAGTATGGTAAAAACGCTTAAAAAAAACCGTTGTTTTTGCTGCTTATTCCCCGGCCTCAATATTTATTTGTGCCACGGCGAGGTTGGCGATTGGAACCGAATAGGCAGAGCATGAGACATAGTCGAGCCCCGTATCCATGCAAAATTTTATGTTCTCAGGAATGGCTCCATGTTCACCGCATAGCCCCTTTTTAAGCCCGGGTCTGGTCATTACACCCCTTCTAACTGCAGTCGATATCAACTCTTTAACAGAGTCATTCAGATTTTTAAAGGGATTACCACTGATAATGTCAAATTGAGTATAATCAGGCATAAATGAATTAAAATCATCTCTTGATAACCCTATTGTTGTCTGGGTTAGATCATTTGTTCCGAAAGAGAAGAACTCAGCGTATTTTGCTATATTTCCAGCTCCCAGAGCAGCTGCCGGTAGTTCAATCATTGTTCCAATTTTAAAATCTATCTTTTTAGCCCCCATTTTCTTTCTGACACTTTCTTCAACAGAAAGAATTCCCTTGATATTTGTACCCTCTATTTTTTTACCATACATTATGAGTTTCAATTCTTCTGCATTCATAATCAGGGGAATCATGATTTCCGGTTTTATATTTACACCTTCCTTTCTAAGGGTATAGACAGAGTCAAAAAGAGCCTCTATCTGCATTTCATATATCTCTGGATAGGAAACAGCGATCCTGCATCCCCTGTGACCCAGCATTGGATTAAACTCTTCAAGAGAACTAAAACGCGCCTTCAACTCCCTTTCGGAAATCTTTAACCCACTTTGCGTCTTCAAATATTGAACGAACGCCTTATATTCAACTTCATTATGAGGCAAGAATTCATGGAGGGGAGCATCAAGAAGTCTGATTGTTACCTCCTTTCCGGTCATGGTTTTCAGGAGTTTATAAAAATCATTTTTCTGCATATTTTTGATCTTGTTCAGAGCTTTTAGCCTGCTTGCTTTTGTATCCGATATTATCATTTCCCGGAAAACGTTAATCCGC
>CAZEKV010000044.1:0-8239 GCA_964512945.1 uncultured Spirochaetales bacterium
TGTTATTACTGCTGCAGCAACGGGCATTATAATTTTTACAGAGGATAGAAGTTTTTTTGGTAAAACCAGTATTTTGGATTTCCCTTTATCGTATTCCAGAAGCAGTCTGCTTTTTAATCTATTTTTAAAAGCATAATCAATTTTTGATTCCGGTTTAGATAAAACAAGGTCTTTGATTATCTTTTTTAGAACCCCATCCATTTTCTTTAGTTTCGGATCCAGTTTGTATATGTCGCTCAGAAGTTCCCGAATTGTATTTTTCATGATTCCATCCCGAACAAAATAGTACTCCATTTTAAAACTGTAAAAAAAGGTTTCTGCTTATTCAAAAAAACCTTAAATTCGGCAAAAAATGCTATCCGAAGGATCATAACTCTTCCTCTATCACAGGGAGTGCAAAGACCATAAAGTAAAAAGAAAAAGGAATGGCCTTTTTTAATTGATTTATTGTTCTTGCGAACATCATTTTGCATGCCCCTTCGCTTTTTTTAAGGATACCGGCTATCTCTTTATAGGAAAGCCCGTCCCATATCCTCATGATTATGATATTAGATTTTTCAAAGGGAAGAGCCTCGAGAAATGGTTTTAGCTGTTCCCATTTAATTCTGGCCTCAACATTTGTTTCGATATCCTCCGAAGTGGAAAGATTTCTGATATTTTCAATATTTTCTGTTTTACGGTGTGTGCGGTAATGATCAATGAGGCAATTTCCTGCAATTCTGTAAATCCAGGTCAAAAAGCTCCCCTTTTTCTCCTGATAGGTGTCAAATTTTTTTAGAACCTTGAGAAACGTAAGCCCTGTCAGGTCTTCTGCTGTTTCCCTGTGGAAAGTTCGGTAGTACATATAGTTATAAATTCTCCCGACAAACATTTCATATAATTCCCCAAAGGCTTTTCTATTTCCAGATTTACTATCTCTAACAAGCCTGCTGATTTTATCCGGCACATTTCCCTCAACTTGACTCTCCCGTATTTACATTACGAAGAATCTTTCCTATAGTAACACGATTTTTTATCAATGTCAGACTTGAAACAAAATTTCCCATAGGATACGATATGGCCAATAATATAATTCGCTACTATTTGTGCATATACATGAAAAGGACAGCTAATAGTGAGAAATTTCAAATATAATTCTAAAATTACTGAAAGGGAATCGAAAAGATATTATATATCGGCTACCGAATCCGAAGTAAAAAAAATGCTGAAGAGCATTGGTGAAACAGATCTAAAAGATCTCTATAAACATATACCTGAAAGCGTGTTAATGAAGGGGAGTATGGGTTTTCATGGGGGAAAAAATCAAATGAGGTTATAAAAGAGCTGTCTGCACTCTCGGATAAGAACGATACATATCTATCATTTATCGGCGATGGCTTGAAGAATTTTGCCTTACCGGAAATTCTGTATCAAATTGCTTCTCTAAGGGGATTATCTACGGCTTATACCCCCTATCAGCCTGAGAGAAGTCAGGGAACCCTTATTTCACAATGGATATATCAATCTGCAATCTCAATTCTGACGGGATTCGAAGCGGTAAATGCCTCGATGTACGACAGATCTACAGCTTTATTTGAGGCGGTAAATTGTGCTGTTAAGATAAAAAAGGGGAAAAACAGGGTAATTATATTGAAAACCCTCTATCCGGGGGATATTGATGTTATAAATACCCTGGCGGCAGGAACTCCCCTGGATATTATCTGGCTTGAACCGGGAAAAGAAGGTTTTGCCGGAAAGAGTTCTGTTGCGAAATTAAAAGGAAAAATCGATGAAATCAAAGGGGGTATTGCAGGAATCGTATTTCCCCATATCAATAACCTCGGGATTCTCGAGGATGTAGACGAAATAACCGATCTTGCACATAGCAATGATGCTCTGGCAATTGCCGTTGTCGATCCGATTCTCCTCGGAACAGGGGGGCTAAAACCACCCTCTGAGTTTGGAAAAGCAGGTGCGGATATTTTTGTTGCAGAGGGCCAGCATTTTGCAGATGAGCCTTCTTTCGGTGGCCCCGGTCTCGGAATCTTCGGTATCAGGTATAATCAAGGATGTCAGAAGAACATTCGGTCAACTGCCGGGCGTTTTGTCGGGGAGGGAAGGGATGAAAGCGGCAGAGATTGTAAGCTCATTGTTCTCTCCACGAGGGAGCAGCATATTAAAAGAGAAAAGGCCACATCGAATATTTGTTCAAATGAGGCTTTTATTGCAACCCTTGCGGGCGCGTCAATTCTTTCCCGGGGAGAGAAGGGCCTCCGCATAGCAGCGGAGAAGAGCAGAAAGAATGCTCTGGACGCAGTTGCAAAACTATTAAGAATAAACGGTATCAGCCTTGCTTTCCCGAATCAGTTATTTTTTAACGAGGTTACGGTTAAACTTCCTTTTTCGGCCAGAGAGATTATTTCTGAGGGGTGCAAAGAAAAAATTTTTGTCGGCGTGGATGTTTCTGACAGGATTCCTGACAGTTCTGAAAATTATTTACTGATTTCTTTTTCGGATTTGCAGACGGAGAAGGACATTGATAGACTTGCGGCTTTTTTTGAAAGGAAACTGGGATTATCAGCAGAATCTGACCGGCAGGTGTCTCAGGAGCTCAAAAAGCACTTAAGAAGGGGTGGATTAGATTTCCCCTCTTTCTCGCATGCGTTTTTGCTGGACTATTATGAGAGGCTTGAAAAACAGAATGTGAGTCCCGATTCGGTTATTTATCCCCTTGGTTCATGCACGATGAAGTACAATCCCTATCTCAATGATTATACTGCAGCCTTCCCTGGATTTAAAAAACTCCATCCTGAATCCCCTGTTGGGTCTTCTCAAGGTTCCCTTGAGGTTTTATTTAATATTCAGGAATATTTTAAAAGAATAACAGGTCTTCCTGCTGTCTGTACACAGCCTGTCGCCGGAGCCCAGGGCGAACTGGTTGGATTGAAAATGATCCAGGCCTACCATAAGGCAAATAAAGAGGAAAGAAATATTGTTTTGATTCCCCGTACCGCTCATGGAACAAATCCTGCTTCGGCGGCGGTTGCCGGATTTCAGACGAAAGGGATAGGGGGCTCCTCCCCCGGGATTATCTTTTTGGAGGCACTGGAAACCGGTGAAATCGACATGGATCATCTGGATTCGATTCTTGAAAAGGACGGCGCCGGCGTAAGCGGAATCATGATAACAAATCCAAATACTTCCGGTATTTTTGAAACCCGGTTTAAGGAGATTGCAGATAAAATACATGCTGTCGGCGGTCTTGTTTACATGGATGGAGCGAATATGAACGCAATTGCCGGATGGGTGGATTTGGGAAAAATGGGGGTTGATGCCGTCCATAACAATCTCCATAAAACCTGGTCAATTTCCCACGGTGGAGGAGGCCCCGGAGATGCCATTGTCGCTGTTAGTGAAAAGTTAGAACCCTTTATGCCTGGCATTCAGGTTGTGAAATCGAACGGGAAATTTGAATTGAAATCTTCGGAAAAATCAATAGGCTCTTTTCATAGACATTATGGGAATTTTGCTCATAAGATAAGATGCTACACATATTTACAAACCCTTGGAGAGGATGGAATAAAAAAAATGTCTTCAATGGCTGTTTTATCTGCGAGGTATCTTTATAAGAGATTATCAGGGCATTACAAAATGCTTCCCGAAAAAACGGTGATGCCCGTTATGCATGAATTTATCATCACACTTCCGGATCCCCTGTTTAGAAAAATTGAAGAAGTCGGTATTCCAAAGGCTAAAGTAATCTCGAGGGTAGGGAAATTGTTTCTTGATTTTGGGTTTCATGCTCCGACTGTTTCTTTTCCTGAAATTTTCGGATTGATGATAGAGCCTACGGAGTCTTATTCCCTCAAGGAACTTGATAGATTTGCTGATGCTATAATCGCTATAAAGGAACTTCTTGAAGAATCTCCCGAAGTTTTAAAAACAGTTCCCCATTTTACCCCCATTGATATGGTTGATGAGGTAAGTGCCAATAAAAATATCGTCCTGACCGGCTCTTTGAAAGAGCTGCCGGAGATTTTTGAAAATCGTATTTCCCCGGAAAAAATCGGTAAGACAACCCTGGGTGAGATTAAACTAAATATTATTGAAGCCCACAAAAAGGCATTAAAAAATAAGGAAGCAAAGTAATGATAAAAACAGCATTGTATAAAAATCACCAGAAATATGGAGCCCGAATTGTTGATTTCAGCGGATGGGCGATGCCTTTGCAATATTCTTCGGTAATAAAAGAACATCAGGCGGTTAGAGAATCTACCGGGATATTCGATTGTTCTCATATGGGTAACTTTATTATTGCCGGAGCAGACACTTACCCGTTCCTGGATTTTCTATTGACCAATCGGATTAACAAAAAAAAAATAGGAAAAGCAGTTTATACTTTGATGCTTTATGAGAACGCGACAATTATTGACGATCTTATTGTCTATCTGATTAGCGAAGAAGAGGCTTTGTTAATTGTAAATGCAGCAAATACTGATAAAGATTTTAGATGGATCGAAGAGAGAATTCGCGCCAGCAAAATGGACGTAACAATATACGATCAGTCTCCAAATTACTCCCTTCTTGCGATACAGGGGAAAAAGGCAGATACTGTAATCGAAAAGTTGTTTCCTGAAATTCCTCAGAAGATTAAACCCTTTGAATTTAAGGAAATTATCTTTGATTCTAAAGAATGTGTTATTGCCAGAACCGGCTATACCGGAGAATCCGGGGTCGAAATTTTAGTGCCGAATTCCGCAGCTCCCCTGCTTTTTGACAGGGCGGTATCTCTGGGGGCTCTTCCCTGCGGTCTGGGGGCGAGGGATTCTTTACGCCTTGAGAAAGGGTATCCTCTTTACGGCAGTGACATTGACGATACAACGAATCCCCTTGAGGCAGGATTGGGCTGGACGGTAGACTTTTCAACAGATTTTGTTGGAAAGGAAGCGTTGCTGAAGATTAAAAGGGACGGCTTAACCAGAAAACTAGGGGGCTTTTCCCTCGAGGGTCGTGCGATTGCCAGAAAAGGTGCCAGAATTTACAGTGAAGAGGGTCTTAGACTGGGGGTTGTCACAAGCGGGATTTATTCTCCTGTGCTGAAGAAGGCCGTTGGGTTTGCCTATTTCTCTGCTGATTTTAAGGGGAAAAAGATTTTTATAGAAATTCATAATAAAAAGGTTCCGGGATTTATTGTAAAGAAGAAATTTGTAAAATGAATCAGAGATGATTTCTGTTGAGTTTTTACAGAAAGGAGATAAATATGAAATATACAAAGACTCATGAATGGGTCAAAATTAATGGGGATACCGCAACTATTGGAATAACCAATCACGCCCAGGAGCAGCTATCCGATATAGTGTATGTTGATTTTCCGGATATTGGTTTGAAAATAGTTCAGGGCGAAGAATTTATGACAGTAGAGTCCGTTAAGGCGGCCAGCAGTATCCTGGCTCCCTTATCGGGAGAAGTTATCGAAATCAATTCCATTCTGGATGACTCTCCGGAAATAATTAATCAGTCTGCAGAAAAAGAGGGGTGGCTTTTGAAGATTAAAATATCGAATGCATCCGAATATGAGACTTTGCTTGATATAGATGAATACTCAAAATTGAACCACCAGGGTTCAGGCAGCTAAAGGTATTTTTGTTGAGCATTTTTGAGGTGTTCATGCTGGTTTGTTTTGGGCTTGCATGGCCTGTTTCAATAGTTAAGTCATACAAGGCCGGAACGAATAAGGGGAAGAGCCTACTTTTCCTTATTGTAGTTTTTTCCGGCTATATTTCGGGAATAATGCATAAAATATTTTTTAATTTTGATTCTGTTGTAATTCTTTATATTCTTAACTGCTTTATGGTAGGTGTGGATATTTTGCTCTACTTTAGAAACTCAGTTATTGAAAAGAAGAAGCCCTGTTGAAGAAACAGCTATTTCGATTGTATTATTTTTCTGATATACCATCTTAACACGTTCCAGTCGTTCCTTCTGGGAAGGACGATCCATGCCCCTTTATCAAAACCCTCTTCGAATTGCATTTCTTTTTCATCCTCTTTTAGATAGTATATTCCGGAATACGTCTGGTAGAGAACATTCGAAGTATTTATAACGTGACGGGATTTTATTTCTTTGTTTTTATATTTCAGGATCAGGTCAACAAGCTCAAAAGTATTAAAATTAGTATCAACATATTTTAGTAGTGATTGTATAAAGCGGTAGAATTTTGCAGTATCGGCAATGGACAGTCTGGATAATTTTTCCTTAACAGCAGTTATGATTTTTTGCTGGCGTTTGTCTCTGTCAAATACTGGAGAGTAATGTCTGGATCTTGCCACACGTAACGCCCCCAGACCGTCCAGATGGTGGGTTCCCTTTTTATAGTAAAGTGTCGACCATTCTCCGTTTTCTTTTATTTTATATGATGGATCAATTAAATCAGAACTAAGGGTTACATCTATACCCCCAAGAATATTTATGGCATCAATAAAGGCATACATATCTATTGATATATATTCTTCGATTTTTAAACCCGTTATCTCTGCTATTTCCTTAGTAAACTGATTTAGACCGTAATTCCTGAAAACCGTGTTTATTTTCTGTCCTTTGTAAAAAAGATCCCTCGGTAGGCTTATTAATGATATTCCGTTTTTACTTGCATGAACAATAATAATTGTATCGGTGTTGTTTTCGTGTGTGCCGCATAAAAGAAATGTTTTACTGTTTTTTTCATTGTGAACCGTATCTATTTTGGGGAGGTCGTCAGGGATTTCTAGTTTTTTTTTTCTACTTCGTTCCGGGAAAGGATTGATTCAAGTGAACAGATCTGAACATCTTCCCGATCCGTTATGTAAATCTCTCCAGAGTACTTCAGAACCGCAAATGCCCCTAATAGTTCGTTTTTTTTGTTGAGGATATCATAATAAAAATTATCATTATCCTCTCTTCTAATTCCGGCAATATGTAATTTTTTTCCGGATAAGAGTGCTTTAAATGCAGAATCTGAAATAATTTTATCTATCCTCTCTTTTGCTTTATCTGCAGATACTTCCTCAGGAGTTCGGATGTCGATATTTGGAATCAGTCTGGAAAGTGCGGTTGTAAATTTTTCATAACTATCGTAGACCTTGTCTTCCACAATAAAGGAGCCTGTCAGCTTGTTAAGGTTGAAGGTTTTTAGATTAAAATGGAATCTCTGCAGAGAGAGAGAATAGGTTTCATAGCTTTCTTTTATTCTGGAGAAATGTATGTTTAGATCTTTTATTCTGGAAGAAATCTTTTTATTAACTACTGTAGATTTAAAATCCACATACCTATCATAAATATTTTTGTAATGGGCGTTTAATTTCTCAAGATTTTTTTCCATAAATTTTTCTATTTTTGCGGAATACTTTCTGTCTTTGACAGTTTCGTTTAAAAATGAATTTACAACGAAATTATCATCTCCTGGAGAAAGGGCTATAGAAAAGAAAATATTCTTATTTCTTACAATTAAGACAGAAAGGGGGTCTGTTTTATCTATTGATAATTTATTAGTTTTTATGAATGCTTGAAATTCCGGGCAGGTGTAAAACGATTTAATACGTGCCTTATTTTTTTCTATTGCGTAATTATCAACAAGGAGATCGATCCCCCTGTAAAAACCCAGAACTTGTTTGTCCTGATTGTTTTGCTTACCGGATACCGGTGAAACCCTGTTAAAGATGGGGTAGTTTTTTGGCGGCAGATCCATGTAAGATCGGATTTCATTATTATCCATTGACATAGAAACAATGGACTGCTTAATCAATGAAATAGTCTCTTCCTGGGTTCTAACTTCCTCGACAAGTACATTGTTTACTTTTTTCACATACCCGGAGAGTCCGGCGATTTGAATAAAAATTAATACAAAGAGCATTAACACTAATAGTATTCCTGCTCCTGCAATTAGTAATACACGTAAGTTCATGGCCTATCCCTGAAAACACAACATGATATCTTTCTACAGGTTTCATAAAAAAGTTGCAAGCAAATTTTTCGGATTTGACTACATTATGGACAATTTATTTTTTGCGACATATAATTTCGGGACATGAAGACACGTTTATTACTGTTCACATTACTTTCGCTGGTTTTTCTTTTAAATTGCTTTAATTCTTCCATCATTTCCTTGAAAAACAAAAAAATATCTATCCACAAAAAACATTCTACCGACCCTTCATCTTCTGATAAAGAAGACATTTTTCTTTCTTTTATAGGAGATATAATGGCTCATGATATTAATTACAAG
>CAZEKV010000044.1:8249-15738 GCA_964512945.1 uncultured Spirochaetales bacterium
AAAAAGATCTGGGAGGGGGTAGAGAAATTTCTGCGTAATGATGATTTGACTTTTGGGAATCTTGAATGTCCTGTTGATCCTGAAAAGCCTATGTCTACTTTTCCCCTTTTTAATGTACATTCTGACTATTTGAAAGCGGCCATGGATGGAGGTGTTGATGTTTTTTCACTGGCAAACAATCATGCCTGTGATAAGGGTTCTTCGGGGATACTGAATACTTTAAAAGTACTGGAAGGATTTAAGAAAAACAGGAGAATTTATTTTTCCGGTCTCAGAAAAAATAAGGCTAACCCCTTTAAACCTGCTGGAATAAATATAAAAGGGTGGAATATCGGGTTTTTATCGATCACCCAATTTCTCAATACTCATAATCAGGGCGGGCTTGTTAACGTTGTAAATTACAAGGATCATCGGACAAAAGCTGATTTTCTGAAGTGCGTTAAAAAAGAGGCTAAAAAGTATGATCTTTTTATTCTTTCTTTCCATGGCGGGGTTGAGTATGCAAGCGAACCGGAACAGGCGAAAATGGATTTTTTTGAGGCATTATTTGATTGTGGTGTTAATATAATCTGGGCTCATCATCCCCATGTCCTTCAGACCTGGAAGACGAAAGAGATTGATGGCGCAAATTATCTATCATTGTTTTCAACCGGTAATTTTATTTCAGGACAGACCTGGTGGCTTAATCCTTCTAATCCTGGCAAACGAGCGGCTACGGGGGAATCTGCTATTTTTCGAATAACAGTTGGGATGACACCTGAAAAAAAAGTTAATGTAAAGAAGGTTAATCCTTTGTTGATTTCCAATTATAAAAATCCTGAAAATGGGATGATGGTTGTAATGACGATTGATGATCTAATTTCTGGAGATATTCCGAAGGCATGGAAAGATTATTACAAAAAAAGGAAAGTAATAATGGAAGAGATTACAAAAAAGAAGAAACACAGACTTGAACTATAGGGATGCAATCCCCCCTCCCGGGTGTGGAAGGGGAAGGGGGTAATATTTAATTATTGAATCCGCATCTATCAATTATATTTTCCGGAGGATCAGTGTTGAATTATGTCCTCCAAAACCAAATGAATTGGAAAGTCCAATTTTTACTTCCTTTTCAATGATTTCTGTATTGATAGAATCATTAAGGACAACTTCAGGATCTCTTGTAAATATATTGATATTTGCAGGAACTGTGTTGTTTTTTATGGACATTGCAGTAATAATTGCTTCGAGGCCTGCGGTTGCACCAAGAAGATGGCCATGCATGGATTTAGTGGATCCAACATTCACGTTTTCCTGATTACCCTTTAGGAGTTTGTATATTGCCTTTGATTCTGCGATGTCGCCCAATGGCGTTGCTGTTCCGTGGGCATTGATATAGTCAATTTCGCTACTGTTTATACCCGCATAATTAACTGCCATTTCCATGGATGCAAAGGCTCCTGCCCCGTTTGGTTCCGGGATGACAAGGTCATGGGCATCTCCCGACATTCCAACCGACAGAACCTCACAGATTATATTCGCACCGCGTTTTTTCGCGTGTTCATATTCCTCGAGTATCAGGGTACAGCCCCCCTCTCCCATTACAAAACCGTCACGGTCTTTATCGTAAGGTCTGGATGCTGTCGCCGGATCATCATTCCTGGTGGAAAGTGCCCTCATGTTCGAAAAGCCGGCCATTGATATCTCAGAAATGGAAGCCTCTGCACCTCCCGTTATCATCACATCGGCCATACCTTTTTCGATAAGCATGGAACCTATTCCCAGTGAATGGTTGGCCGTGGCACAGGCTGTTTGAACACTCAAATTCGGGCCTGTAATCCCATGAATAATACTTAAGAATCCCGATGCAATATTTCCGATAGTTGTGGGTATGTAAAAAGGACTTACCCTTCTTGGGCCTTTGTTTATCAAAGCTGCCGAATTATTATGCTGGGTAAGAATTCCCCCTATTCCGCTTCCTATGCAGATACCAATTCTGTGGGGCTCTGCAGAACAGTCCAGCCCCGATTGAGCGAGGGCTTCCTTTGTAGCCGCACCCGAATAATGGGTGAAAAGATCCATTCTCTTTGCCAGTTTGATGTATTCTTCATCGAAGTATTCTTTGTAGTCAAACTCTTTTATTTCCCCGGCAACACGGCAGGTGATATTGGAGGCGTCAAACCTTGTTATCTTGACTATTGCACTTTTTCCTTCTAAAACGGCCGCCCATGTGTCCCCTACACTTTTTCCCAGAGGATTTACGGTGCCCATGCCTGTAATAACAATTCTTCGTTTTTCCATCTCTATTTCCTTTTAAAATTTACTTCGAAAATTATAATATCAGCATATTTTGTGAAGGTCTTCATTTATTGTCTCGATCTTTTGTATTATTGTCTGATTATGAAAAAAATTATAATTTGCGAACCAAAAAAATATTGAACTATGGTTAGAAAAACGGATATAGTGAACCAGAATGAAGTTATTCTTTTTTATCCGTAATGTAGAATTGAGCGACCAAACCCTGGATCAGAGGCATATCCATAGTCACTCACACCATGAGCTGGTCTATTGCTACAAGGGCGAGGGCTTCTTTGTTTCGGAGAGAGGAGCCGAGCCTATAAAGCAGGGAGATCTGATATTTTGCCCAACCGGTCAGAAGCATAATCTCTATTGTGAAAAAAATCGATATTGTCGAATAAGTCTGATTTACTTTTCTGAAGAGTTATTTTCTGCTTCAATAAATGTACATAAGGATGCCCTCTTTGTTCTGGGGCAGATCAAGATTTATACGAGAATGCGTAATCTAATTAGTCTTTC
The DNA here is from genome assembly GCA_964512945.1 of uncultured Spirochaetales bacterium. Taxonomy (GTDB): domain Bacteria; phylum Spirochaetota; class Spirochaetia; order CAZEKV01; family CAZEKV01; genus CAZEKV01. The sequence continues at coordinate 11,046 of CAZEKV010000044.1, forward strand.
CAATATAGGCTCCGAAAGGATCGGAAAAATTTGTGACAGCATAATGTGGGAATTCCAGAAAAGGTATCGAGGCTATTCCTGGACGATAAGGCTGAAACTAATTGAACTCCTTATTACATTGTTACGGGATAAAAAATTTACCGCTCCGATTCGGGGTGATGTGGGTTCATTGTTGACAAATAGTCATATTCAGGATGTTCTTTTGTATCTTCATGTGGATTATATGAATCCCATTACAATTGAGGATGTTTTACAATTCTGTCCTTTGAGCCGAAGCCATTTTCATGCTCTATTTAAAAAAGAGACAGGGAAGACATTTATCCAGTACCTCAACACTATACGAATTCAGCATGCTGGAGAATTGCTGGTTACGACAAATGATTCGGTTCTTGATATTTCCTTGAAAACCGGATTTAATAACCTCAGTCATTTTTGTCATATCTTTAAACTTATAAAAGGTGTCTCTCCCAGGGAATTCAGATCCCGTTTTCTCGGGTAAGTGCTCATAAAATACGATACGCAATATTTATCGAAATTTATGCTATGTTGAAAGGAAAAAATAATTATTCAATCGGTTTGGCTGGTAAATGGAGGAATTCCGTTAGTGAGAAAAGAAAGAATACTATTTTTATGTACGGGCAATTCCTGCAGGAGCCAGATGGCGGAAGGGTTTGGGAAAAAGTATCTGTCCGACAGGTTTAATGTCTATTCTGCCGGTATTGAAAAACACGGTCTTAACGAATTCGCTGTAAGTGTGATGAAAGAGATTGGAATTGATATTTCCGGCCAAACAAGTACAAAACTGGATGATCTGGATGAAAAAGAGTTTGAGTATGTTGTTACCGTCTGCGGGGATGCTGACAGGAATTGTCCGTTTTTTCCTGCAAAAACAAAAAGAATCCATAAAGGATTTGACGATCCCCCGAAATTAGCCGCAGATTCAAAAACAAGGGAGGAAAAACTTGTTCATTACCGCCGCATCCGGGACGAGATTAAGGCCTATATCCTGTCTTTACAAACTTCCGGTTTTTGAATTCCCATGTTGGCAAGATAGTCTATATTTGTTAGAATCTGTATTAGGGGGTGCAGGATGGACAAAATCAAAAAAACAGACCAGGGTCTTAATGTTCCGGACAATCCGGTAATACCATACATTGTTGGAGATGGTATTGGTTCCGATATCTGGAGTGCTGCTGTCAGGGTTTTTGACGCTGCTGTTAAAAAGGCGTATAACGGAAAAAAGGCCGTTTCGTGGAAAAAAGTTCCGGCCGGAGAAGAGTCGTATAAGGCAACCGGGGAATGGCTTCCTGAAGAAACCGAAAATGCTTTTAGGGAATATCTTGTAGGGATTAAGGGTCCCCTGACAACCCCTGTGGGCGGGGGTTTCAGGAGTTTAAATGTTACCCTCCGGCAGCATCTTGATCTATATGTCTGCCAGCGTCCTGTTAAGCATTATCCCGGGATTCCCTCGCCTGTAAAACGCCCGGAAGATGTAAACATGGTGGTTTTCAGGGAAAATACGGAAGATGTATATGCAGGGTTTGAAACAATCGCAGGAGATGAGAAAACCAAAAAACTAATATCTTTTTTGAAAAATGAATTTAACTGGGAAATAAAAGAGGATTCGGGAATCGGGATAAAGCCGATTAGCAGAACCCGGACAGAACGCCTCGTCAGGGCTGCTATTGAGTATGCAATTGCCCACAAGATGAAAAGCGTTACTCTTGTTCATAAGGGCAATATTATGAAGTATACCGAAGGAGCCTTCCGTGAATGGGGTTACGCACTGGCAAAACGCGAGTATCCTGAAATTATCGTTACCTGGGATGATCTCGACGGCGATGTGCCGGAAGGCAAAATCCTGATAAAAGATTCAATTGCAGATGCTTTTCTTCAGCAGATTTTGACACGCCCGAGGGAATATGATGTAATTGCTACAATGAACCTCAATGGTGATTATATTTCCGATGCCCTTGCGGCACAGGTTGGGGGAATAGGAATTGCTCCCGGAGCGAATATAAACTATAACACAGGAATTGCTGTTTTTGAGGCTACTCATGGGACTGCTCCAAAATATGCGGGTAAAAACATGGTTAATCCAAGTTCAATAATTCTTTCGGGGCGGATGATGTTTGAATATATGGGCTGGAAAGAAGCTGCCGATTTAATTGAAAAAGGCATTACAGAAACAATTTGTGAAAAATATGTAACATACGATTTCGCCAGGCTGATGGAAGAAGCTGAAAAGGTCTCAACGAGTGAGTATGCAGACAGAATAATTGGGAATATAGGATGACCCCTCCTCGTTTGCCCCATAAATTATTGCTTCTGGGAACAACCCTTTTTATTGTAGGGGGGTCGGTATTACTTGGAAATCTAGGGGAATTCTCTACGGTTCGAGCCCTGTGGCCGATTACCTTTGTGGTTCTGGGTCTGTTTATTCTGTATCTTGTGTATATCCAGGGAGTCTCGGAAAGATATATATTCCCCGGTATGTTCTGTACGCTTGGTGGTGTTTTTTTTCTTCTCCTTAACACAGTAATTTCCGAAACAGATATGGCCAGAATATGGCCTATTTTTATGACAATTGCGGGAGTTTCGATTGTTCCGTATGGATATAAAAAAAGGGGAAATAAAAGAATAGCCCTGTTGATACCCTCCTTTGCCATAATCGGTCTGTCTTTTTTGTTTCTTCCCTTCAGCCTGAATATTGCAGGGATAACTTTTATGAAATTTGTTATCTTGTTCTGGCCGATAGTGTTGATGATAATGGGAGTGGTTCTGGTTGTTGTTAATTTCATGAAGAATAAAAAAGATACTCAAAGAGAGGGGTAAAGCGGGCGGATCCCCGTTAAGGGTGTAGAAAAAGCAGGAAAACGACTATCTCCTTGAATATTCCCGTGATAAATTTTAATAAGCAGATATGAGAGGATTTTCATGTGGTTGGGGTTGAGTATTCTGTAAATTAATTCGAAACCCTATGGTATTGGGAGGCAAGACTTGACCGGGCGAATTTCAAGAATATCAGATTTTCTGCTTCAGTTAGATGCTTTAAAGTCTGTAAACCGCCGAACTTACATCAACGGTGGAGAACGAGTAGAGAATTCAGCAGAGCACTCATGGCATCTGGCCATGGCCTGCTGGGCTTTCGCAGATCTACTTCAAGACAAGCACGACGTGCCGAAACTCATCAAACTTGCCTTGATTCATGATCTTGGCGAGATTGGAGCAGGGGATACTTTTTTGTACAGCAAAAATAGAAAGAACGCCCATGTTGAAGAACGCAAGTATGTTGAAAAAATCACCTCACACCCCGGAAATCCAACTGGAGAAATTCTTGAACTCTGGGAAGAGCAAGAGGCCGGCAAAAGCAAGGAGGCAAAACTCCTGAAAGTCCTTGACCGCTTACTACCATTTCTCCATAACATTACCAGCGAGGGCCGTGCGTGGCAGGATAATAATATAAACAAAGCCCAGGTATTAGAAATGCATAAGTTTATTGAGAGTGAAAGCTCAGAAATCTACGAGTGGTTCATTTCAAAGGTTGAATATGCGGTTGAGCAAGGATGGTTAAATGACTCCTGACAATGCGTATGCATCAGAATCAGAATGCCTGCTTGTGCATTCATTATGACCGCTAATGCGGGTTATAGTATATGAAAAAACAAAGATCAACACTTTCTGTAGCAGCGTGGAAACTGTCGACTCATATAGAAGCAACTCGTGACATTCAAAATCAAGAAGGTACTCCGGCTTATGGCTGTGAATGTGAGTGGTGTATGTACTGGAAGTCTGTTTATGAAGAGCTACTCCCTGAAGAAATTCAGGAGCAATTATTAAGGGTAGGTATCCAGATAGAAAATCCAACAGATTTATACCAATTCAGGATTAACAAAAACAGTTCTGCTATTCGTGTCGTTTATCATGCTGTTGGAAAAATCTTAAGCGGATCCAACCAATCTCAAAAAAGTGAAGTCGGTAAAATATTAACGTATCAAACAATTAGAGATGAACCATACCTTTCACTGGCTGTGTTTCCCCAGAGTCAATCCTTTGATGCATCTCCAGAATTAAAGGATAAAATGGCTGGTGATCTAATCAGAATTGACTTCAGGTTAGATGTCCCCTCCAGTTGTGTTAGCAGCAATATGGTAACTTAGAATGCCTGACAGGCTGCTTGTTCGAACAGAAACTAAGCTGCGTTTTGTTTGTGGCGTACAGTCTGTTGAGCCTGTAGAAAAACTCCAGAAAGGCTGTTCTTTTACCGGTAAAGGTGTCCGGGAAGAGGAATAAACACCATGAAGATAATGAAGAAAGATATAAACGTCCTTCAAGTTCTTAAATATGCTGCAAAGTACGGCATGTTCCGCCCTAATAGAATCCAGCAGGTCGGGCAGTTTCCCGCATGCGATACAGCTGATCCGCCGATACGGGTTGTATTCATCTCGGATCAAAGGAAACTGGGGAAATATTCCGGAAGTCGCAGAACGTGCTCCGCCGGGGATTGATCTGGATGCCCTTCTATTGGTACACGAATCCCTTCTACCCTCTGTATTCAGTTCTTATATGCTAATAGTTACGACATTTATCGAAAATCGACCCTCTCAAAGAACAAAAGAGCATCTGTCATACATCTGTTGTGTTATCAAGATTGGAGATATTTCACCTTATTCGTACATCCTGGACGTTGTTG
>CAZEKV010000045.1:0-15521 GCA_964512945.1 uncultured Spirochaetales bacterium
AAGCTTTCGTCGTGAAAAATTCGTACCCCGGGGAGGGCCGGACGGCGGTGACGGTGGAAAGGGCGGCGATGTAGTATTTGTCGTAAAATCGAATTTAAAGACTCTGTCAAATGTGAGGATGAAGAGGGTCTTTAAGGCAAAAAATGGTCTTCCAGGATCCGGCAGGAAAAAGTTTGGGAGTGATGGGAGTGACGTTGATATTTACGTTCCTCCCGGGACTTTGATAAGGGATTATAACACAGGCGAATTACTAAAGGATCTGGGACAGGATGGAGAGAAATGGGTATTTTTGCGGGGCGGAAAGGGCGGACGCGGTAATCACCATTTTGCAACTTCAAGAAAGCAGGCTCCGACTTATGCTCAGCCGGGAATCCCCGGAAAAAGCAGAAAACTGCTTGTAGAGCTGAATATAATTGCCGACATAGGGTTTGTCGGTCTTCCCAATGCTGGAAAATCCACTCTTCTTTCGGTTTTAACGAATGCAAATCCAAAAGTAGCGGCCTATGCTTTTACAACAAAAATTCCTAATCTTGGAGTTATGAGTATTGATGATTTTGATATAGTTCTTGCAGATATTCCCGGTATAATTGCAGGAGCCTCAAAGGGAGCGGGGCTTGGTCATAAATTTCTAAAACATATTGCCAGAACTGCTGGTATTGCTTTTTTAATTGATTTATCAGATGAGGATTGTCTCAATTCATACGAAATATTAAAAAAAGAATTATTGGAATTCTCCTCCGATTTGTATAATAAAAAGCACATAATAATTGGAACAAAAAGGGATATTACAGGTACCGAAAAAAAGTTTGATGAATTCAAAAAGAAATATCCCGATGAGATAGTATTTGGAATTTCATCTGTAATAAAAAGTGGTATGGGGAAATTGCAAAAAGAATTTGTCAAACTGGTTAAAAGTGAGAAATGAAAACAGCAATATTCGGGGGTACCTTTAACCCTGTACACATCGGACATCTTTTCCTTGCAGAAGAAATTAAAATTGAGATGAAGTATGAAAGAGTTATTTTTGTACCCTCAAATATTCCCGCACATAAAAATCTTGTGTCAAAAATTTTGCCTGAACAGCGTTTGATGATGCTGAAAAAAACAATAGAAAATTTCTCTGATATGATTGTGGATGATTGTGAAATTCTGCGAGGAGGGATTTCTTATTCAATTGAAACTGTAAGGGAAATTATTGGAAAGTACGATATTACGGGAAAGCCGGCTCTGGTTATTGGTGATGATCTGATTTCTGATTTTGATAGCTGGCAAGAACCGGAAAGATTATCAAATATTGTTGATATACTTATTGCTCGCAGAAAATCAAGGGAGAAACTTAAATTTTGGTATCCACATATATACATGAACAATTTAATACTGGATATATCTTCATCCGATATAAGAAAAAGAATAATTAGCAAAAAATCGTTCAGACACATTATTCCCGAAATAACTTATAGATTTATTTGCGATAATAGTTTGTATAGCGAGGTAAACAGTTGAAACAAAAAAGTAATTCCAGCATTAGTGCAATCCTGTTAATGGTAATTATTATAGTTATCGTTTCTTCGGTGATTCTGTTTTATCATAAATTCAGGGGAAATAGAATTGACAGTGATATCAAGAAGAATAAAGAAATTACCATGCTTATTGTTGTTCATGATGGGAAAAAGCTTTTATTTTCTGAGTTATTTTTCTATCATCCTGAAACAAAGAAAGGAGCCATTCTGGATTTCCCCAGGAATTTAGGTACGATTATTAATGCGGTTGATAATAAAATTAACAGTATAGACGTACTATATAAAGCTTCTGGTATTCTGAGGTATAAAAGCAAACTTGAGGAGTTAATCGATAATAAGATACCGTATTATCTTGAGATTGAAAGTAGTAATATAGAATACATTGTGGATCTCCTCGATGGTCTGGAAATATTTATAGCCGATCCTGTTGAGAACCTTGGAGAAGAGCTTGTTCTTTTGCCCTCGGGAAATAACATTCTCGATGGTAAAAAAGTGAAAACATATGCGACCTACAGGGATAAAGAAAATGATGACTCAAGGCGAATCGATATAGGCGAAATAGGGCGGCATTGTAAATTTATCCAAATTTTGTTAAAAAGGATGGGGGATAAGTTCCTTTATTTAAACAAAAAAAATGTCCTTGGATATTTTAAATCCTATATCAAGACCAACTTGAACAAAATGGCATTAAAAAGTTTTATGGAAGAATTAAAGAATTTAAATACCGACCATATGGTTTTTCAGCATATTACGGGTAATATCAGGAAAATCGAGGTTGCTGATGAAAACAACCGTATGGAGAGGAAAAACCTGATTTTTCCCCATCACGAGGGACAATGGCTTATAGAAACTGTCAGGCAAATAAAAGATTCAATTGCAAATAAAGAAATAGAGGGTTATGAAGTTTTTAATACAGCCATAAAAATACTTAACGGTACAAAAATAAACGGCCTGGCTGGAAGAACTTCCAAACTTTTTCAAAGTTTTGGATATAACGTAGCAGAAGAATCAAATGCTGGAAATGATGAAGAAATAAAAACAGTTGTTTTGTACAGTCCAAATTGTCTTTCACTGGCTGAAGATGTGGGAAAAAAGATAAAATGTGGTAATATTGAACCAATGTTGAAGAGAAATAAGCTATATCCGGGAATTGCCGCATATTATGAATCCGTTGATATAATAATCGTTCTGGGGAAGGATTTTGATGGAAGATATTGCAGATAAAAAGAAACATGTACTGGAAATAGCGGAACTTATTAATTCCCACAAAGGTCTTGATACTATCGCACTCTATGTGGGAAAGGAATGTTCCTGGAGTGATTTTTTCATAATTACTACAGCAAACAGTACGAGCCACATGGAAGGTCTTCTTAAGCATATAAAGGACTACATGGAAAACAACGAGATGCCGGGATTCAATAACCGGGGATCGTTAAAGTCTGAAAAGTGGAGAATCCTTGACTACGGAAGCATCATAATACATTTAATGAGCAGGGAAGCTAGAGGATTCTATGAGCTTGAGCAATTATGGTTTTCGGGAGAAACTATACATCAATCATCAAAATCATCGTAGTCGAGGCCGTCATCGTACTGGTAGTCATGGTCATCGGAATCATCCTCTATTTCTTCATCCTCAAAATCATCGCCTTCATCCAGTGAGTCATCCTCGAATTCGTCGTCAAAATCTTCGTCTGAAAAATCTTCATAGTCATCGGTTATTTCAGTTTCATAATCATCGAAGCCGTCATCGTAGTATTCATCATCTGCACCTTCCTCTTCGCCCAACGCAGCATAATAAATGTAGTCATTACTCATAATGATCCTCAAAAAAAATATGATACCTGATAATAATCTAAGTTGAAGAATACTTTTATGTCAACAGCTTCTTTATTTTTTTTTGATATTTTGAAAATTTTTAAGCTATTGTAATGCCGGACAAAATAATTTATGCTCTTTCAGTAATGGATAATAGAGGATTTGCAGATCTGTTGAGGCTTTCCTTACTGGAAGATCTTGGAAGAGATGGAGATATAACATCGGATTCAATTTTTGATGAGAATCAATGTAATGCTGTGTTGATAAGCCGTGATGATGGTATTCTGGCAGGGAAAGACTATTTTATCAATGTTTTCAGACATTATGATAAAAATACCGGGGTAATTTTCAATTTTAACGATGGCGATAAAATATTTTCCGGCGATATTGTAGCAAAAATGAGCGGGAGAATAAAATCAATTTTATCGGTTGAAAGGATAGCCCTGAATTTTCTGGGCTATTTGTCAGGTATTGCTACATTAACCGGCAAGTTTGTATCGGCTGCGAAATCGACAGGAAAATGTATTATACTCGATACACGAAAAACACTCCCCGGTTACAGAAAACTTGCGAAATATGCGGTTAAAACGGGAGGAGGGGGAAATCACCGCATGGGTTTATATGACATGGTAATGATAAAAGATAATCATATAGATGCAGCAGGGAGTATTTCAAAGGCTGTAACAATGGTAAGAAAAAAAGTAGCGGATAATATAAAAATTGAAGTGGAATGTAGAAATATTGAGGAAGTAAAAGAAGCGATAAGCAATGATGCTGATATTATAATGCTTGATAACATGAATATGGAGATGACTGAAGAGGCTTTAAAATTGCGCAAGGGGAATATCCTCTTTGAGAGTTCGGGGGATATGACTCTGGAGAAGGTCGCCAGCTACAGTTCTCTCGGGGTAGATTTTATTTCAGCTGGAAGTCTTACCCATTCTGTCAAAAATTTTAATTATTCAATAAAAATTGACAGCGGGAATAGGATTGCATGAAAAATTATGATGTTCTGATAATTGGGTGCGGAATTGCAGGATTATCCACTGCCATTACGGTAGCTGAAAAGGGTCTTAATGTTTGTGTAATTTCAAAAGAGGAAAAACTGGAAGAGTGCAATACCTACTATGCTCAGGGGGGGATCGTAGCCTCGGGGAAGGAAGACACTCCTGAAAAATTAAAAAAAGATATATACCGTGCCGGTAGCAGTCTAAATTGTCATGAGTCGGTAGATTATCTTGTCAGAAACGGGTCTGGGTTTGTCAATGATTTCCTGGTCAACAAACTCAATGTGCCTTTCATTCGGGACGAAAACGGCGAGCCGGACAGGACAAAAGAGGCAGCCCATTCTGAAAGAAGGATTTTTCACATTAAGGATGAAACGGGTAAAATACTTGAAAAATCTCTGCTTAGCTATGCCCAAAAGAATAGAAACATCAGTTTTTTAAAAAATCATCCGGCAATTGATATAATTACCAACAGTCATAATTCTACAAACACCCAGGAGCGTTATAAAAAAACATATGCAATGGGTGTATATGTTTTAAATACAGAAACTGAAAATGTATATCCAATTTTTGCTTCTTCCGTTGTTCTTGCTACCGGGGGGATAGGTAATCTTTTCCTGCACACTTCAAATCCGGAAAGTGCCACAGGAGATGGTATCGCTATGGCTTACAGGGCTGGAGTAGAAATAATTAATGCAGAATATGTTCAATTTCATCCAACTATTTTATTTCACCGGGATGTTAAACGCTTTCTAATCTCGGAGGCTCTCAGGGGGGAAGGGGCCCGTCTTGTTACAAAAAAGGGTGAATTTTTTATGGATACCTATAATCCTGAATTGAAAGATCTTGCACCGAGAGACGAAGTAGCAAGAGCCATATATCGTGAAATGGAGTCGAATGGGGGTTATGTTTTACTAGATACTTCAGGAATAAAGAATGTCTCGCTGATTGAGAGATTCCCCGGTATATACCAAAAATGCAAGAGTCTGGGGATTGATATAACAAAGGACTCAATCCCCGTAGTTCCTGCTGCTCATTATTTCTGCGGGGGTGTAAAAGTTGATATAAATGGGCGTACAAGGATTTCCGGTCTTTTTTCAGTAGGTGAGACTTCCTGTACCGGTGTGCATGGGGCAAATAGATTGGCTTCTGTTTCACTTTTAGAGGGGTTGGTTTTTGGAATAAAAACGGGAGAATATATAGCTAAAAAAGAAAGAACTAATTCTGAGAGACCTAATTCCTCAATACCAGAATGGATTTATCCAGTAGAAGAAGAGAATTTCGACCCCGTATTAATCAGAAATGACTTGTTGAATATTCAGAGTACAATGTGGAACTATGTTGGGATAATTAGAACAAAAAAAAGACTATCGAGAGCCATATCGGATCTAAACTACATGAATCACAGGATTGAACAATTCTACAAAAAAGCTAAAATTTCAAAAGAGATTATAGAACTTCGGAATGCTGTTGTTACTGCTTCGATAATTGCAAAGTCTGCTTCTAAAAATCCCCGCTCAACAGGATGTCATTTTATACAATAGGTTCTGAGCCAATACGGATATTTCACCGCTCTTTTAATTCATTAAAAGTACTTATAGGGTGTTTTTGTCAGTAATACTTTGACATATATTCTATAATTCTGTACTCTGCTGGTAATACATTATGCATACAGTTGTAATCGATTCCCCGGCTAAAATAAACATCCATCTTGAAGTGCGGGAAAGAAGAAATGATGGATTCCATAATATAATATCGCTTTTTCAAATGATATCACTCTATGATAGAGTGGAAATCCGGGCAGCCGGTGATCCTGGCTTATGCAAAATCTCGGGGCGTTTCAATTTCCCCGAAGCTGATAATCTTATTTACAAAGCTGTACAATCATTCAGAAGCAAGACCGGAATAAGAACAGGACTCAGGATATTTGTCGATAAAAGGATTCCTGAGGGATCAGGCCTCGGGGGAGGTTCCAGCAATGCGGCATCGACCCTATTGGCTTTAAATAAACTTTTTAGTACAGAACTCTCCACTCAAGAACTGGCAGATATTGCTATAACAATTGGGAGTGACATACCTTTTTTTTTCCATCTACCCACTGCTGTGGTTGGTGGAAGGGGAGATAAATTAAGACCTTTTACAAGCAATTACACTTATTTTTGTATAATTATTTGTCCCCTTTTTAAGGTAAATACTGGAGAAGCCTACTCGATGATTGATAAAGACGGGGAAACTACAGGCAGGGGTCTGATAGAAGAAGATATTGAAAATCTATACAGGGAGAGTAGTCCTGAAAACTGGAGATTTTTTAATTCTTTTTATAAGCCTCTTACGAATAGATATCCTGAATTAGAACAGATTGTTTTGAAATTCAGGGATGTCGGGGCAGAATACATTCAAATGACTGGAAGCGGATCGGGAATTTATGGTATATTCTCAAATAAGGAAAATGCCGGGGCTGCCTGCAGGGAATTAAAAAAATATTATAATCGAATATGGCTTACCAGAACCCTTGATAGAAAACCAGCGGCTATATTAAAATAAGCGCTGAATTTGGGACGTCGGCAAGCGGTAAGCCCCCGGGTTTTGGATCCGGTATTCGCAGGTTCGAATCCTGCCGTCCCAGGAGTTGAGTTAATGTTTGAAAATAAGGAGAGCATCCAATGAAAGAAAAAACCCTTGCGGTTTATAAGAGAGATGAGTTTAAAAAAGGGGCAAGCAGGCGTTTAAGAAAAGAGGGAAAAATTCCCGCCATTATTTATGGTGCCCGTAAACCATTGCCAGTAGCCATTGAAGAAAAGGAATTTGAGAGTAAGTTCCATTCCGTATCTGAAAATACTATAATAAATCTGAATGTTGGAAAAGATAAGTATAGTGTTCTTGTTAAGGATTATCAGGAAGATGTGCTTTTAGGAAAAATAATCCACATAGATTTTTTTGAGGTTGAAGAGGGTAAAAAATTAAAGACTAATATTCCCATACATATTACCGGTGTGGCTCCAGGGGTAACTTTAGGAGGTTTCCTGGTTCAACGTCTTCACGAAATGGAAGTCGAGTGTTTGCCAAAGGATATACCTGAAGAGATTCTGGTTGATATTTCAGAACTTAACATGGGAAATTCTATACATGTCGAAGAAGTTAGTGCCATAGAGGGTGTTAAGTTTTTGAACATAAGCAACCAGGTTGTTGTAATGATAGCGGCTCCTAAGGCGGAAGAGGTCGAAGAGGAAGAAATAGAAGATGTTGAGGAAGGAGAAGAAGTCTTAGCTGAAGGAGAAACTCCCGAACCAGAAGGAGAATAGCCCCTGTCTTTTTTGATAATCGGTCTTGGAAATCCCGGGAAATGCTATTCGCTGAACCGCCATAATGCAGGCTACATGGTTCTTGATAGTTTATCCAGAGAGCTGGGATTGAAGTTTAAAACCCCCCTCTTCTCATCCTATGCTGTGGCTGCAGGGGGGAATGGGAATGTTTTTTTTTATCTTGTAAAACCCCTCACTTATATGAATAAATCCGGAAAAGTACTTAAAAAATTATTAAAAAAAACGGGATTGACGCCGGATAATCTTATAGTGATATGTGATAATATGGATCTAAAGCCGGGTGTATGCAGGTTCAAGCTAAAGGGGTCGTCCGTCTCACAGCACAACGGGCTTGCATCAATAATAGAGGCTGCTGGAACGAGTTTATTCAAACGTATTTACATAGGAATAGGAAGACCCGGGAGAAGGGAAGATGTTATTACCCATGTACTGGGCAATCCTTCTAATGATGAAAATGTCTTGATAAAACGGTCGATAAATCGAACAGCCAGATGTTTATCCAGAGTAACTGAGGGTAGGATAGATCAGGTAGCTGGAATGATAAATGGGAAAACCGACAAAGATTGTAATGAAATATAGAGAAACCGAAATAGAAAAAGATGTCTATGATTTTTTGAAATCCAATTATGTTAAAAAAAACAGCAGAATACTTATAGGTTTTTCGGGAGGGCCTGATTCGAGTTGTTTAATGCATATCTTAAAAAAATTTTCCGCAGATTTTAATTATAAACTCTTTTGTGCATATGTTTCACACGGAATCAGATCGCAGACAGAATCTGGAAAAGAAATTAAATTCATAAAGAGTATTCTGAAAAAAGAAAATATCAAAGTATTTATTAAATATGTTAAGAATGGGGAAATACAGGATAGAGCAAAAAATGAGAAAAGAAGTATCGAAGAACTTGCAAGATTTTACCGTTACACTTTTTTCGAAAGACTGATTGAAAAAGAGAAAATGGATTTTCTTGCACTTGGACATAACCAGGATGATAATAACGAAACGATTATTATGAGATTTTTTCAGGGATCGGGATCTTCGGGGCTTTCGGGAATACCTTCGGTTAGGGGAAAAATTATCCGTCCCCTTCTTTTTACCCCGAGGAACAAGATTATGGCCTATTTGAAGGAAAAGAAAATCGGATATAACCTTGATTTAAGTAATCTGGAGTCTAATTATTTGAGGAATAAGATACGCTTAAAGATTATCCCTGTTATAAAAGATGTTTTTCCAGGCTACGCGGGAAGTCTTCTTTCCGTCTCCAGAAGAATGGAAAAAATCTCAAATCTATTAAAAAAAGAAACTTCAAACAGGGTTACCTGGAAAAAGGGGAATAGTGATGATATTTTCTACACCGAATGGGATAAATTTAAAAGGTTACCGGAACCAATTAAGATAGAATCAATATACGAAAGGTATAATTCTATGATAGAATCAGGGGTGCAAATACCCTTTCGCTTTCTAAACCCTGTTCTGTCTTCCACTGAAATTCGGAAAAATCGGATAATTTTAAGGGGTTATGGACTTATTTTTGGGAAAAAGGATAGTCATTTTTTTTGTAAAAGAGATATTGTCCTTACGGAAAAAAAAAGTTATCTTATCTACTGTGAGAAGGGTGAAACGTATAAAATTGTCAATGGCGGTAAATTAAAAATCAGTAACTTTTTTTCTATTGATTCCGGTAAAAAACACCCTCTTTTAGTTAGATCAAAAAGACCGGGGGATGCCGTTCGTCTTAAGGAAGGGAGAAAGACTCTTAAGAAGTTGTTTTCCGGGTGGAAGGTTCCCTTTGAAGAGCAATGGGAAATACCTATCGTTGCAGATAGAGAGGAAATACTGGCTGTATTAGGTAAGCCGTATGGATATAAAAATAGATTCTCTATAAAATTGAATAAAAGGGATGAAAAAGCCTTTAATTTTTTATTGAGTTGATTTGGCAATGTATATAATAATTTTTTCTGGATAAAAAACATGTTCAGAAAATTACACGGAGTTTGATTGTGAATTTTAATAATAATGATGATAATGGACAAAACAACACAAAGTTCAATTTCACCAATAATCGTGCCGCCCTGTTTATTATAATAGCAATTCTGGTATTATTTATTATCTTTTACTTATCTGATGGGGCTAAGGGCTTACAGGAGATCTCATATTCAGATTTTATTGATAAAGTTGAAACCGGTAAAATTACCAGCGTGAGCATTGTTGATAACAGAAGAATAGAAGGGAATCTTGATGGTGATCTTGAGTCAGGCTTCTGGACGAGGATACCATATCCTGATGAAGATCTAATGCCTTTTCTCAGTAAAAAAAATGTTGAAATAAGGGGAGAAAAAGAAGCTCCTTCGATTCTTAATATAATTTTTGCTGGAATTCCGTACATATTAATTCTCGCTTTTATGTGGGTTATGATCAAACAACTTCAGGGCGGAGGGAGTAAGGCCTTTTCTTTCGGGCGCAGCAAGGCAAAACGATTTACGGACAAGGGTAAAAAAACTACTTTTGCGGATGTAGCGGGGCAAAAGGAGGCAAAATACGAACTGGAAGAGGTCGTTGATTTTCTAAAAAATCCCTCTAAATATATCAAAATTGGAGCGAAGATCCCGAAGGGTGTTTTGCTTGTCGGATCTCCCGGAACAGGGAAAACGCTTCTGGCGAAAGCAATAGCCGGCGAAGCCGATGTGGCCTATTTCCATATGTCAGGATCGGATTTCGTTGAAATGTTTGTCGGGGTGGGGGCAAGCCGTGTAAGAGATTTATTCGAACAGGGAAGGAAAAACGCTCCCTGTATACTTTTTATAGATGAACTTGATGCTGTCGGGAGATCCAGAGGAGCCGGCTATGGTGGCGGGCACGATGAGAGGGAGCAGACATTGAATCAGATGCTCGTTGAGATGGATGGGTTTAACACAAAAGAAGGGGTAATTATTCTTGCAGCTACGAACAGACCCGATGTTCTGGATCCGGCTTTGTTGAGACCCGGGCGTTTTGATAGACAGGTTGTGATATCAATGCCTGATATTAAGGAAAGAGAGGATATTCTAAAGATTCACTGCAAAAATATTCCTGTCAAAACGGACGTTGATCTTACCAGAATTGCAAGAGCAACACCAGGGACTTCAGGGGCAGATCTTGCAAGTCTCGTTAACGAATCGGCTCTTTTTGCTGCCAGGAAAAATAAAAAAGTAGTCGAGATGGAGGATTTTGAGGAGGCCAGGGACAAGGTTCTTATGGGTATTGCACGAAGATCAATGATAATATCTTCTGAAGAAAAAAAGATGACGGCATATCACGAGGCAGGGCATACGATTTTGCATTATTTTTTAAAGCATTCAGATCCATTGCATAAAGTTACGATTATACCCCGGGGTAGGGCTCTTGGCATGTCTCTTTCTTTACCTGAAAAGGAGACCTACTGTAAATCGAAAAACTGGCTTCTTGATCAAATAAAAATACTTATGGGCGGCTATCAGGCTGAGAAAATTATCTATAATGAGACAACGACAGGGACGCAGAACGACCTTCAGCGGGCTACCGATCTGGCAAGAAAGATGGTATGTGAATGGGGAATGAGTAAACTTGGACCTGTCGCGTTTGGCCAGAAGGAAGAACCCATATTCATCGGCAAGGAGATTGCACGACATAAAGATTATTCTGAGAACACTGCAAGGGCAATTGACGAAGAGGTTAACAGAATAATAAAAATATGTAATGATGATGTCGAGAGAATTTTTACTGAACAAAAGGATAAATTGATTCTTCTTGCCGAGACTCTTGTAAAAAAGGAAACCCTTGATGACGAAGAGATACGGAAGTTGCTCAATATGGAAAATGGTAAAGAAAAAGAGTCCTGATTTTCTAATTTGGATATCCCTCAGGCTTTTACTTCTGTTTTTAGCGATGGAAGGGGTTTTTGCCGAGCATGACGGCGAACTCGCTGAGGTATACTTTTCCAGAGCTGCAGAACTCTATACTCAAAATGAAAACAAAAAGGCATATGAACTCATAAACATTGCCCTGGAATTCCATCCTGAGTATGCTGATGCTCTTTTTTTGAAGGCAATGTTAACCAAATCCGGGAGAAAACATACCTATGAGGTGCTGGATCTTTTCTTGAGTGCATTAAAATCGGACAACTGGAAAAAGTATTCAAAAAGTGTATGTATAGTAAAAATAGCGGAGATCTACCACAGAATTAAAAAGTACGAAACTGCTTTACACTACCTTGATAAAATAAAAAAAAAATCCAGAAATGACCCTGATTTCCTGTTTATACTATCAAGATGCTATATCAATTCGGGAAAAGTAGATAAAGGGGAATATATCAGGGAGAAGGGAAAAGATGCTTTTCCCGATGATAAAAGATTCTTCCCCGGGCAGGAAAAAGATAAATCGGAAAAAAACGTGTCGGATATTGCTAACCATACCGGCAAACTCGTTCTGGATATTAACAACGATGGATATTATGAGAAATATGCTGTATACGAAAATGGGATAATCCAGGAGCTGCTGGTTGATAGTAATCAGGATGGAATCAACGAATATTTTATTACTTTTAGCAAAGGTATTCCCGTTAAAGCGGAGGTTCTGGTCGGTCGTAATCTGAATTCATATATTTTCAAGGAATATCCCCATGTTTCAATTATTCTTATTAAGCCGGCCTTTCCTGTAGATAATCGATGGAAAAGAAAATATTTTTTGATAAAAGGGAAACTGAAACTGGATCTGTTTGATGAAGAAGAAATAAAGAAGTCTTTTCCCCTGGAAATAAAAAACGATATAAAATATATTACCGAGGATACAATAGGGAATCTGTCTTTAAAAATGTTCGAATATGAGTATAAAAATGGAGAAAGTATTCTAAAAATTAAAAAATATTTTATGGAAGGTTTTCAGAAAATTGAAAGGATGGATCCGGATGAAGAAGGAACGGGATATATTCTTGAAGTCTTTAATAATCTGATAAAAACAGGCAGAAAAGATTTTAATAACGATGGCGTTTATGAAATACAGGAAAAATTTGGTAACGAAAACGATCTTAAAACAGTATTAATAGATGAGAATAATAATGATATATTTGAATACAAGATATTCCCGGGGAACCCCGTAGTTTCTTTATGGGATTTTAATGAGGACGGCAACTATGATTGCAGGGAGACAGTTTATCGGAATTCAAGGATTATCAGGGAATTTTCTTCAAAATTCAATAATGTTTTTGATATTAAAATGATACTGGTTAATAGTAGAATAAAAAGAATCATAAGAGGCGGAGTTGCAAAAACCGTAAGCAGGGATAAAAAAACAGGCTTTTTCTGGATAGGGAAGATAAGAAGTATACACCTTGACTTTCCTTCAGGATTTTATGGAATTCTAAATAAGGGTAGCAAGAGATACTATGTGTTTAATATGAATGATGATATATACATTGAGGAATTAGAATGAGATTTTGTATAATACCTATCTGTTTTTTTCTCTTACTGGCAGGGTGTTCTACATATGCGGTAAAGAATGACAGGGTTCCCGAACTCATTAAAGTAAAAGTATCAAAGATTGAAAAAGATATTGCTAATGGCGATTATGGAACTGCCGTACAGGATATCCTGTTTTTAAGAGACAATAGTACCGATATTTCGGATAAGAAAACCGGGGAATTGTTAAGCAGGGCAATCTCTTTGATGAAGAGCCTGTTAAAAAAAGTACTGAAAAATGAAGAATATAAAAAAGCTCTGGTTTTGAGCAGGTCTCTGTCTATCCTGGAAGAAAAAAATATATTTGATGAAAAGAAATTGCTGCTGGCCATATCTGATAAGATGATCACTGAAAAATATATATTATCTGCTTTATTTTATTTCCAGACATCTTTATCAAAGTACGATTTTGATAAAGATATTTTATTAAAATATGGAGATCTGGCTCTAATCGAAAGGAAAAAATCAATCCTGCGAAACATAGTCGAGAAAATGATTTCATGCAAGATAAAGGTACCTGAAACCTACCTCCATTTTCTGAAAAGAAAAGAACTGCCTGGAGAAATGATAAAGGGTAGTGTTACAATATATGTAGACAAGGGAATTGTCCTGGAGGGAAGGGTCGGATATGCAAACAAAAGTATAGGAAGTGGGTTTTTTATCGACAAAAGGGGCTATCTTATTACGAACTATCATGTTATTGAAAGTGAGGTAGATCCTGAATATGAGGGGTATTCCAGATTATTTATAAAACCCTCCAGTTCAAATACGCTAAAAATTCCCGCAAAAGTTGTGGGATGGGATAAGGTATTTGATATAGCATTACTAAAAGTTGAGATAGAACCGGAATATGTGTTCTCATTTTCCTGTCTAAAAAAGTATGACCCGGGTGAGAAAGTTTTTGCTATTGGTTCTCCTGCCGGATTGCAGAATACATTAACTTCGGGGATTATTTCAGCCACAGGACGGAGGCTGCTTCAGATGGGAGATGCCTTACAGGTAGATGTCCCGATCAACCCGGGAAACAGCGGAGGAGCCGTTTTTAATCAGGCTGGAGATATTATTGGAGTGGCATTTGCAGGAATAGAACAATTTGAAGGTATTAATTTTGCAATACCGATTATCTGGGTTAAGAAAATAATCACAAAATTATACGGGGGAAAAGAGGTGGAACACCCCTGGTTGGGGATGGGAATAAGAGAAACCAAAAAAGGTTTGGAAGTATTGTATACCATACCCGGAGAATCTGCCTCCAGGGGAGGGCTGAGGGATGGAGATCTTATTCTGTCTATTGATGATAATAAGCCTGTCTCAATTTCTGATGCACAAAGTTATATTATTTCTTCAGAAATAGGAACCCTTGTCAGGATAAAGTATGAGAGGAATGGCGGTATTTTTGAAAAAATACTTGTATTAAAAAAGCGACCTTCTTTTCCGATGGAAATAGCAAATAGGCGTGATTTTAAAGAGAACCTCTTTGTACCGCTTTTTGGTATGAAAATTAAAAAAATTGGCATTACATCTTTCAGCAGGAACTATGTTATTCAAAAAGTATATAAGGGTTTAATGGCTGATGAAAATGGTTTCTCTGAAAATGATTCTTTAACTTTGAAAAAATGGTATTGGGATAATGATAAAAAGTATGTAATAATACTGGTAAACGTAAAAAAAAGGAAAGCCGGCTATATGGAAAGTATGATTCAACTGGCTGCAGGTACTGAATCCACTTTCTTTCTATGATTTCCGGGAATAAGAATGGCAGGAATAAATGTTATAGTTGTTGAAAATGAGACTATTGTGGCTCTGGATATTGAAAAAACCCTGAAGTCAATTGGATACACGGTTGCGGCTGTTGTTTCTTCGGGAGAGGATGCCCTGACAGAGTTAGGGGATAAAAATGCAGATATTATATTACTGGATATTGAATTAAACGGCGAGATGGACGGTATTCAGCTTGCAGAGAGAATAAAAAATACGTATCAAATACCGATAATTTTTTTGTCGGCATATGCAGACAAAAAAACCCTTTCAAGAGCCAAGTTGACAGAACCTTCGGGATATATCACAAAGCCTTTTGAGAGTGAAGAACTCTATTCTACAATCGAAATGTCACTGTATAAGCATCGGATGGAATCCAGGATTAGAAAGAATGAGCAGTTATTATCGATTACCCTGGGGAGTATTCAGGATTCCGTGGTCACAACAGATAGCTCGGGAATAATAAAGTTTCTAAATCCTGCCGCAGAAAAATTATTGCGTATCAAGAAAGGACAGGCCGTTGGAAAATTGCTACAAAAACTGGAAATTTTCCTGAATGCTGACTCAGGAAAGCAGTTTTATCTACCCTTTACCTTTAATGAGTATGAAATTAATAAGCCACATTATGG
>CAZEKV010000046.1:0-15498 GCA_964512945.1 uncultured Spirochaetales bacterium
ATTAAAATATGTGCCAAAACCTGGTTTTATGATAGGTTCAACATGCATACTATCTTCCAGAACAGAAAAATTGATACCCATACCACAATAAATCGGTATCTCAAACCTGGGATGGGGTCGGAAAAAATACCGCAGTTTTGCGGTAATAGGAACCATAAAAAAATTCTCTTTATTCCGACCAAAAGCAAAAACCCCGCTTAATTCAGCTCCAATTGCAAGCTTACTGTTTACAAAGGCAAACCATTCTATAGAAGCGGTTCCTCCTGCTGACAATTGCGTTTTAACAACCCCTTCGCCGTTAAGATGGCGAAAAAACAGGGGGATAAAGACACCGGCATTTATAGAGAAATTCTGATCACCCAGGCGGTATGCCCTCAGGTATTGTTTTTCTTTTTTCGGCTCATCCTGTTTTTCTTCATTATCGCGGGAAAAAAGAGTAAAATTAGCCGCAACAAAAAACAACAAAACTGTAAAACAGATTTTTTTATATAGTTTCAATTTATTCCTCGTAAAACAAAATTGAGCAATACTATCATCCAATCCTGCTTTGTTCAAGTATAGTAAAGGGTCGGATAATATTAAGAAAACTTCCCTTTCATAATAGATAACATAAAAATCTATTATGAGTTACATAAAAAACCGATTTTTTTGTTAAAAGTCCAAAATATTCAGATAGGAGAGATTATTGTGTTTGATCGGACAGAACTTGATAAAATTTGAAAAATATTATTATATACATACAGGTTTTTCGGGCTGAAAATAAAAAGTATTCCGTTATGCGCCGATGCCTGATTCCATATCTTTGAGGAGCTTTTATGGGTTTGAATCGTGTGGATAAAATAGACGAGAAAATTAAAATTAGCAATGTATTAATTAGTGTGTATGATAAAACAAATATGGAATCTCTTGTCCTGGGTTTTGTAAACTCCAATCCAAACATAAGAATATATTCGACGGGGGGAACCTACAAAAAGATCAAAGAGATTCTGGGAAACAACCGGGAAAAGCATCTTATCAGGATATCTGATTATACGAGACAGCCTGAGATGCAGGGAGGCCTTGTTAAGACTCTTGATTTTAAAATATACCTGGGTTTGTTAAGCGAAACCTATAACATGCATCACGAGCAGGATCTTGAAAGAACGGGGGGGGTTGTATTTGATATGGTTGTCGTTAATTTATATCCTTTTGAAGAGGTAATAAAACAGTCCGGTGTTAATCTTGAAGATGCCAGAGCCAATATTGATATCGGGGGTCCCTGTATGCTGAGGGCGGCAGCAAAGAATTTTTTGAGAGTTCTTTCCGTTTGTAACCCCGGGGACTATGGGTCTGTTCTTGATGAGTTAAACAAGAATAATTTTGAAATATCCCTTACGACACGTTTTAATTATGCCAGGAAAACTTTTTTACATACAGCTGAATATGACAGGAAAATTTCGGAATATTTAAAAGGACAGAGCGAAAAAATAGATATCTATGATTTTCAGGACATAAGGAGATAGAATGGGAAAAAAAAGTACTTCAATCTATCATAATATAAATGATGATACTTTCCCCGAAAAAATGGAAATATCCCTCTATAACAACATAGAGAATAAACAAACTCTGTACTACGAAAAGGTAAAATGGGAGATTAATAACGAAAAAAAGGGGTTAAGGTATGGAGAAAATCCCGGACAGGAGGCCGCTTTATATAAACTGATCAACGGGAATCTTACAATAGGAGAAACCTCATGTATTCTGCCTGGCAGGCATCTTGCCTCTTCTCTTGATTTACTCCAGAGCGGGAAACATCCCGGAAAAATCAACATAACTGATACGGATAACGCCCTGAATATTCTAAGGTATTTCAGCGATACTCCAACAACCGTTATTGTAAAACACAATAATCCATGCGGAGTGGCAAAGGCTTCTTCCTTATTCGATAGTTACTACAAGGCATTAATGGCAGATAGAATTGCTGCTTTTGGGGGTGCCGTTGTTATGAATCGAACCGTGGATGGAGAAACAGCCGAACTTATATCCAGGAGTTATTCGGAAGTTGTCGCAGCACCTGACTTCTCCGGTAAAGCAATTGAGATTTTTTCCAGAAAAAAGAATTTAAGGGTTATTAAAATAAACAGGATTGATAAGCTCCATGAATTTATAGGCAAAAGATTTATAGATATCAAAAGTCTGATAGATGGGGGACTTATAGCCCAATGGTCGTATAGCCCAGAATGTTTATCACCTGCTAAACTTCAGTTAGCAGAAACAGAACATGGAGGAAACAGCTTCAAAATTAACAGGGAGCCTACTAAAAAAGAATACGATGATCTTATTTTCGGCTGGCTTGTCGAAAGCGGTATTACAAGTAATTCCGTGATTTACGTAAAGAATGGAGTAACGATTGGTATTGGTACGGGTGAACAGGATAGAGTAGGCGTGGCTGAAATAGCGAGGGACAAGGCCTACAGGAAAACCATGGACAGGCTTTCCTGGGAAAAATACAAAACTCCCTGGAATCTCCTGAAGGATAATGATAGAAGGGCGGAGATAGAATATGAAACAAAGAATTCCAATGGGGAACTAAAGGGTTCCGTTATGGTTTCAGATGCATTTTTTCCCTTCAGGGATGGAATTGATGTAGGTCTAAATGAAGGAGTTACGGCAGTAATTCAACCAGGAGGGTCGATCCGCGACTATGAGAGCATAGAAGCATGTAATGAGAAAAATGCGGCAATGGTGTTTACGGGTGAGAGAAGTTTTAAACATTAATAAAATCAGGATTATCAGGCAGTATGGATAAATATTTTTGGCTTGAAACCTATGGATGCCAGATGAATTTTGCCGAATCAAATACTCTTGAAAAAGATTTACTGATTCTGGGCTGGGAAAAGGCCGCTGATTATTCTTCAGCTTCTCTTGTGATAATAAATACATGCTCGGTTAGAAAAAGTGCCGAGGAAAGAATTTATGGCATACTGGGAAAGTATAGAGCTTTAAAGAAAAGGAAAAAGTTTCTTCTTGTTTTGATGGGCTGCATGGCGGAATACTACAAGGGCGAAATGCGGAATTCAGCTCCTCATATAGATGTTATTGTAGGAACCTACCAGAAAAATGCTTTTATCGAATTAATAAAAAAAAATGACAACAATAGAAACATAAAAAAAGATTTATTTCAGACGGAGAAATATCAATTCCCGGAAATTTACGGGAGTAAATCACAATTGAAATATTTAATGCCAATAATGCACGGCTGCAATAATTACTGCAGCTATTGCGTTGTTCCATATACGAGAGGAAATGAGGTTTCAAGGAATTCCAGAGAAATTCTTGAAGAGGTGGATTTTCTTCAGAATAGCGATGTTAGAGAGATTACGCTTGTGGGTCAGAATGTAAATTCATATAAATGGAAGCATAATAACGGGTCTATAGATTTCCCCGAGCTACTGAAAATGATTGTTGAAAAAAATAAAACGATTGACCGGGTAAGATTTATAACATCACATCCAAAAGATTTTTCTGAAAAACTGATTGATGTAATATCGAGCAGTCAGAGCATATGCAACCATATTCATCTTCCGCTGCAGCATGGTTCGGACAGAATATTGAGATTAATGAACAGAAAATATGCCATAAGAGACTATCTTAAGCTTGTAGATCTAATACGAAAAAAAATTCCCGATATTGCATTATCAACAGATATTTTAATCGGTTTCCCGGGAGAAACAGAAAATGATTTCCTTGAAACAATTGACGTACTTAAAAAAATAAGATTCAATGAAGCGTTCACATATTATTATAATAGGAGAGAAGGGACGAAAGCTGACAGTATGGGTGGTCATCTGCCGAAAAAACTCAAAATCAATCGATTGAATAAGATTATTGAAATTCAGAATAGAATTACAATTGAGAAGAACGAAGATAAGATTGGTAAAAAATTAAAAATACTTGTTGAAGGAATATCGAAAAGAAACCGAAGTGAATTAATAGGGAGAACAGAATATAATGAGATGGTTGTTTTCAGGGGCGAAAAAGTTTTAGTGAATAGTTTATGCGATATTTTGGTTAAATCCATATCCGGAAAGACACTTTATGGAACGGAGGTAGGGTAGAGATGCCATGGAAATTGATTGGGTTTATAATTTTAGTAGGGCTTATTCTTCTCTTTATAACTCTTAATGTAGGCAATAAGTCGGATATTTCATTTGGAGTCGTCGTTTTTAAAAATGTTCATATTTTCACCAGTCTGTTTGTCGCTTTTTTAATCGGCCTCCTGACTGCCCTTGCTGTTACACTGATGGGAAGGGGAAAGGTAAAAAAGAGGGTAGTGGAAAAAATTACATCCAGAATAAAGAAAGAAGAACAAAAGAAAAATAATGCGTCAAAAAAGAAATTAAAGCATGACAGCAAAAAAGAAGTCAGGAAAAAATCAAAAGAACCTGAGCATGAAAAAGATTAAAAATTCCCTGGTCTTTCTTAGCATCCTACTTTGTCTGTCAAATTTATTTCCACTGGATTTGATTTCTACCGCAAAAAAATGTGAGTTAGAAAAGGATTATAAAAAAGCATCCGAGTTATATCAGAAATACTTAGTATCGGATAGTCCGAATGTCTTTACCGGAATGCTGCATGTTATCAATATTGAACCTGATATCCAGAGAACATTTTTAATTGTTAACAAATATTTCAAAAGACTATCTTCAAAAAGTGAGAAAAGTATAATTTTGTTAAAAGTGGCACAACTCCAGGAGGAAATTGGGTTATATGAAGAGGCAGCAAAAAACTATGAAAAGTCTTTCTATATCTCGAGTGTCGGCGATTACAGGATTCTGCTCCGATCCGCACTACTATTGATAGAGAACGGGGAATTTGGGAAAGCTTCCAGACAATTAAACCGAATTGTTTCAGAATCTGATAATAATGAAATAGTAAATGAATCAAAAATTAATATTGCAAGAATACTCTTTACCAGTAATAGAGCAAAAGCCCTGAATATACTGGATGGAATTTTAAATATAACTTATGGCAATAAGCTATATTTTTTATCCATATATCTAAAACATGAAATGAATGCTTCTGTCAATTTAAAGATTGACAGGAAATATTCAAATAGTTTGGTATTGCTATTGATAGGCAGTAAAATTTCAAATTACCCGACGATAAGACATTATTTGATGGGCAATGGGCTTGAGGATAAATCTTGCAATATCCAAACAGGATTATTCTCTTCAATTGATAACGCAAGAGTGATGATAAGGGATTTAAAAAATATCTCTATTGAAACGAACATAGTAAAAAAAAATATAAATGAAAGGACATACTATAAAGTAATAGTACCCAATGTCCCATGTTCAAAAGTAGAAACGATAATGAAAATTTTAAAAAAACAAGGTTTCGAAGGTATCATAGTCAAAAATTAGAATTTATCATTAATTATCTCTGTTTGTTCAATTATTAAATCAGGTCTTTCATATTTCTGAAATCCATAGACATTTACATATCCGGGAGAGAGTTTAATGGATCGAATTATCTTGTCCTTTTTATCAATTTGTTTGAGGGTTATTTTATAATATTTATTTTCAACTATATCCTTGTTTTTATCAAAAAAGCGCAGTTGAATTATATCAACTCCGGCATTATAAATTGCGAATCCTCCTTTCCGCTTTTTTCCGTTTTCGTCTATTGTGAAAAAAGGAGGGGTGAAATAGAATTTAAGGTTATTTCCACGATACTCACCGAATAACTCTGTCAGTCTTTTTTTTTCACTTTTCCTGTCTGAATAATGGGTTTGAAGATCTCTTGATAATCTGGAGTAATCTCCATCCCACTGACTTGTCCCAGTATTAAATTCACTATTTCTTACAAGAATTCTCAGGCTGTCTATTCCAAGGATGTAAATGGACACCTGCTTCTCTATTGAGGGATTTGATTCGTTCCGGCCCTTTATGTTAAGGATATTGGGTTTACGTTTTTCTGATGTGGACCAATTATGAATTTCCATTATATTCCCGGAAAAAAATATGAATTTTTTATTATCCGGTTTTAATAGAATAATGGATTCAGTATTACTGGTTGAATTAGATGATTTATACCAGGAGCCGGAAAGGAATTTTTCAAAAGCTTTTTTATCCTTCTGGAGAAGTTTGTAGAGTTGATTTTCTTCAATTCTTTTCCCGGGTATCTTTTCTGCTTTTGCCTTTACATACATTCTCATACTGTGAATATAATAGTATTCACTCATTATTAAATCCATAATATTATCAGAATCTGGATCAGGTTCGTATGTAATTATCGGAAAGCTTGTTCCCTGATCCTGATTAAGCTTATAGCCGGGAGAGCGTTCCAATCTACTAACCTCTATTCTCCCTTCAGAAGATATTTCACATATTGAAAAGTAGTACAATCCAATAGATCCCTCAGGAGCGGAAGTCCTTCTAAAAATGTTCAGAACATCTTTTCCCGAATCATCTGTCCCGCGGCAGACTATTTCAATCTTATGGTCACCAACTA
Source organism: uncultured Spirochaetales bacterium (assembly GCA_964512945.1). Taxonomy (GTDB): domain Bacteria; phylum Spirochaetota; class Spirochaetia; order CAZEKV01; family CAZEKV01; genus CAZEKV01. Next base: position 6,496 of record CAZEKV010000046.1, read on the forward strand.
TATCTATAAAAGAGATATCGAAGGTCCAGACATTTGTTGCAATTGTTTCACCCTTCCAGGCAATTTTATAGCTTTTCCTTACATAATCGTAGTCGAGCACGGCAATTCTAATATGAGAATTGGAATCATTCTTTTTTTTATAAATTAATATCTGTTCTACAATCCTGTCTATATTTAAATTTTGATTGATTATTCTTAGAATTATCTCATCATCTTCAAGGGCGGCATGGGGAATCAACACTTTCGAAGAGGATTCATCCTGACGGTCAGCGTAACTTTCTTCCCCAAATTTCATACCGCTTTCCGGAACGATTTTTTTTGATAACAATCCCGATCCACGTAGCGAATCTTTTTCATAACAGGAAATTATTACCAGCAGTAAAAAAACAGATAAAATATACTTCATTATGTTTAAACTCATGTAAAATAGATGCTGAGTTGTTCTAACACTTTTTCCCTTATAATTTCAAGTGGTTCTCTGCACTTAAAACCGGCGGCAGTTTTATGTCCCCCGCCCCCAAAGCCTCTCGCAATTTCAGCGACATTTACCCCTCCTTTTGATCTAAGGGAGCATCTGAGAATTCCCATCAGATTCTCCTTAAAAAATATGGAAATCCTTACCTTTTCACTCCTCAGAGGGATATTGATAATCTGATCAGCGTCTTCATATGAAGCCTTACAATCAATTATCATTTCCTTAAGCATGGTCAGCATGGCAACCCTCTGATCCATTATTAGTTCCAGTGTGGACATTACTCTTGATTGCAATATTAGAGACTCTATAGAATTACTTTCATACATTTTTGAAAAGATGTAATTTGGATTAACACCTGTTTTTACAAGCTTATATGCAGTTTCAAAGGTTTTTGCCGATGTTTTGGGATATACAAATGATCCTGTATCATAGACTATCCCGGTAAAAAGGGCTTCAGCTATTTTGACATCGATTTCTATGTTTAATTCTTCTATCAGTTCAAATATTATTTCGCATGTAGATGATGAATCATCATCAATTAACGCCTTATGTTCTTTATCAAAATCTTTCACATGATGATCTATTATTAAAACATCCCTCACATGAGGTAAAAGTAATCTAGAAACTGATCCAATATTATGTATATCATTTGTATCAAGAATTATAAGAATGGTATCAGAAAGATTGTCAGGATAATCTTCCTTTTCCTGAATGGTTTCTATCACCTTACTTTTGTTCAGATAATTAAATTTGATAGGGAAGGGATCGCTGTTTATTATTCTAATATTTTTCTCTATTTTTTCCAGAGCCAGATAAAATGCTATCTCACCCCCCACTGCATCGCCATCGGGAGTTTCATGAGCCGACAGGATAAAGTTATTATTCTCCTTGATGAATTTAGCCGCTTCTTTAAGTGTCATATTGCTTTTCATTTAAATCACAAAGGATGCTGCTTCCTTTTTTTATTATCCTGTTTTTTTTTAGTATGCCAGACGGGATATTGGAATCGAGATAACATCCTGCCTCTATAACGGTTTTACCGGGTATGGTTGAGTTGGAACCTAACAGGGTTAAACCATTTTTAAGCTGGTCGGGGAACCTCCTGTTTTTTACCAGGGATTTCTTGCTGCCTATTAGCGATTGTGTTCCAATATTCGAAAGTACAGGAATTTCATTAAAAAATGGAAAAATCAGGGCATTATTGATAACAGTTTTCTTTCCGATATGATTGTTGCTCATTACCACCGAATCCCTCACCGAGGCTCCCTCATCCACATGAACCCCCGGAAAAATAACCGAATTTTCTATAAGCCCCTCAATACGGGTTCCCGAAAAAATTATAGAATCCTTAACAATTCCCTTTTCGGTAATTACCGAATCTTTTTCTCTAAGCGGAGGAACCTGTAGTAATTCTAGTATATCCCCATATTCATTTTTCCCCGGTAGAATTTTTCTGTTTTCATTTATTATCTGGTCAATATTATTATGAAACAATACTTTTCCATCCATATTGAAAATTTCATCGAAATTGGTATGTATTATTTCAGAAAAGAAAATTTCATAATCAAAGAGGTTGTTTGTGAATTTATATTGATTTTCATGCAGAAGATCGACAAGGTTTTTTTTTGAAAGAAAAAAAATATCTACCGGTATATTACCAATGGATAATTTACGTAAGACCCTTTTTCCCTTAATATTCCTCAACTCCTCCGGGTCAATTATAGCAGGAAAGGACAAATTATATAAAATTATATTTTTTGATTCGATTTTGCTGATATAATCAATAAACTCGGAGATTTCCGGGTTTAGCGAAAAAAAATCAAAAGAGAGGGCACTCCATCTCGCAGTTTGCAGGGAAACAGTTTTTACGAATTCATTATGGCAGAATATATACCTTTTTTGTTTCTCTATGGCTCCCGTGTTAGAAAGGGCAAAATCGAGGAAAGTATACTCCCCCCAGAAAGGAAAACCGGATATCGGCATATTCCTATTAAAACCTGGGATATTCCCGGGGGGAATTATATCGAAAAAAAGAATACTAACATCATCCATTTGCTAAACTTCCATAAAAAGCAGTGTCCTGAAATCTCCATTACTGGTTTTTACCCTACAATTTTTATTCAAGATATTCTCAGGTATTTCGCCATCCACTATAAATCTGGATGAGTCAATAACACTCAATGTAAGCCCCTTTTTACTGGAAACAAGCCTTGCCACCGATATTTTTGACAATTTATTCATTAGACTGAAACTGTCATGATAGCCATTAATGTACATTTTTCGGCCATATTTCAATATCATTCTTCTCGATTTATATAATCCCTCATCATCAATCATTCTGAAACTTATTTGACCTGAAAATTCCGAGTTATGCACCAGGAGGATAATAGCTGCAATCAAGAGAAGAACTGCGAGGGGAATGATAACATAGAGAAAATTAAAGGGTCTCTCAATGTCAAAAGATATGTTAACACTCACAGGACTGATGAAGGCATCTCCCGATGTCAAAAGCTCAAGATGAGTGTTAAATTCTCCGTACCCAATATCTTTCGGGAGTTTTACATGGAGCATATATTCCCGGGTTGAATCAGGTTCTACTCTGAGTTTGTATTCTTCTGGTAAAATTGAATATTTTTCGTTATTATCAATGAGTTTTATATCATCAATGGATATATTTTTTCCCTCTTTGTATATTTTGCTGCTCAGAGTTATTATCAGATCAGCTTCGCGGGATTTTTTGATATTTCTTAGTTCCGCATTATCTGCGAAGATATTACCGATCATATCACCAAGTTCTTCTTCAATATCTTCTTCTGTAATATTTTCACCCGTAATATTTTCAGCTATTTCATGATATTCGACAATGGTATCGGTTTCAGAATCAGCTATCTCGGAAAGTCTTTTAGCCAGATTGTCAGAGCCGATTGACACCATATGGATTTTCCATCCTTTTTTCCAGACAGGCTCTGTATTTTCAAGAAAAGTATGATTGAAACTGTTATCTTCAGAGTAATAAATGCTGTCCTTCGGGGCTTCCTGTATACCGTCGGTCATTAAAACAAGAAACTGATATCTGTTTTTTTCCCCGTATTCATTGTACACATTTTCGAGTCTCTCAAGAGCCTTTCCTATGTCCGTAAATCTTCCATCCGCATCAATTCTATTAATTTTTTCCTTTAAAATAGATAAATCCTCATCAGTTTCTATTTTTTTAGTGAAAACAACGTCTGATTTTCCGTAGAAAGCAATAATTGAGAAAAAATCACCGGGTTTTAACGGAATTCCATCAATTATGTTATCATTTATGTATTCTTTTACAGAAGTAATTTTCTCTTCCATGGATAGTGATTTATCAACTACCAAAAACACATCTATGGGATCTTTTCTTTCGTCGGCCGTCACTGAAAAAAAGGTTAGACATAGAATAATGGAATATACAGCTTTGATAAAATTGTTTTTAAGTATTTTCATTGATATCTCCCTCTATTTTGAGTATAGCATGTTGGGAGCGTGTACAAAAGCTAAAATTTCTTAAAAAAAAAAAAAACGTACTTTACATTCAGCCCATCTTATTGGTAATCTTAGGTAAGATAAAAAATAAGGAGAGTGTGATGGCAAGTATAGATTTACCTAAAAGTCCGATGATCTTCCATCCTGAGAAGAGAAGCGCAGTCGGATCGAGAAACTCCCTTGCACAGGAAAGTAGAGACCAGCAAGCTGAAGTTGATCAATTGCTGGAGAACGAAGTAGATAAAGTAATGAACCATGTCACAAGTAAGCTTCCAAAAGAGGTTCTTGAAAGACTGGATGTAATGGGTGGATTGAAGGAAAAAGTGTATAATTACTTCAATCAGAATTATCAGAATATGTTCAACCGTTATATTGTTACGACAGAAGACGAGATGGTTAAAAAGGTACGTAATTTCATTGACCGTGAGGAGATGAGTGTTCTTACGCGTTATACTCCGAAAGAAATTGCTACCCTTTTGGATCAGGTCGGGGGTATGGACAAGTTCAATACCGGTGAGATTGAGAAGTCAATCGTTAACATGTATGGTCATCTTCAGGGTCATGTGCAAAGGGGTGTTAATGATCTGGAAAATCTTACCAATTCATTGTTGAGACAAAAAACAGATGTTGGGGCATTTATCAGGGGTGAAAACGCTTATTCAATTGTTAAGTGTTCATTTAAGGATAATGCAATGAGACCGAAAACGGTTTCTGATGTTAAGATGTCTGTTAATATACTTGATGCTGAGCTGATAAGTCCCATTTTTCATTACCAGGTTACCGTTGAGTATCTCATAAAGGATCTCATAGCCAAGAATGTTATGGATTTACTCGATAAAGAGATTGAGGTTTTAAAGGATGAACTCATCGATCAGGGGAAAGAAGAGCTTACGGATGGCGAGATTATTTTTGAGAAGATGCGCCGTATAGAAAATTACACCGATGATGAAAAGGATAATCCCAAGTCAAAGAGGTATAGATTTCTTGCAAAACGCCTGATGGACAGAGTGGAAGGGCTCAGGGCGGAGATTAAGCCTGAGGATTTTGATCAATTAAATATTCGTGAAAACCTTAAGAAAATTATTGATATTGAGAATATCCGAAACAGGGGGTTCAATACTGCCATCAATTCGATAACCTCGATTCTTGATACATCTAAAATGGGTTATCAGTACATAGAAAACCTGAAAAATGCCCGTGTTATGATACTGAGGGAGTACGAGGATACCGATGCGGTCAATCTTCCCGATGAAAGATATCAGATAAGAATGAAGTACTATGATGCTTCGCAGATATATTCTGAACAGAAGTCCTATGATTCCCAGATAAAAGCCTTTGAAATAGAGGTTCAGCACCTCTGGGATGTTCTTGAGATGGTTTATGAAGATTCCAAATTCATCAGAACCGTTGATTTCAAGGATCTGGCTAAGAAGTATAAGAAAAAGATTGAAAGAAAAATCAAGGCAAAGAACAACGAACCCCTGTATGAGAATATTGAGAAGACCTGGGATGAAATTACCTTTGTCAATCCTGAAGATACATCGGTTGAGAAGTACAACAGAACCTATATCTTTGAAAAAGATAAGGTTAAAAAGCGTCTTATTCTCATGAGGAATAAGCTTCAGAAGATTTATAGTTACAAGTATCCCAGAAACAGACGTATAATGGAGGAGAGACTTGCCGATCTGGAGAAGGATTTCATGTTGTTCGATTATATGATCAATCCCTATCATATACAGCCAGGTTTGATTCTTGATGTGGATATAACATCGATAAAGAGGAAAAAGGCTACTCTCAATGGAATGGCCAATGTGCTTAATGAGTTTCTCCAGGGTGTTTCCAAGGGCTTCTCAGATGCTGCTTTTGCTTCCTTCTCACGCAGAAGATCTACTATCCGGGATGATATTACGATGTCCTTTTCGACTGATATAAGCGATGGTGAAATTGATAATACAACAGGCAAGAGTTATCTGGATATGATAAATGAGCCGGTTGAGGTTCAGACTGTTATTGCCAATAAATCAGGCGCCAGGAAGTCTACCGGATCCAAAAGAAAAACTGGAAGTTCCGCCAAGAAGGGCGCTGTTGATTCGGGTAAAAGCCGTGGCAGGCCAAAGAGGGCTCGGGGCACCAAGCTCAGAATGCTTTAATAAAAATGGGAGTATCCCCTCAAAAGGGATACTCTTTTCATTATGAGGGAAAAAATGGCAGAAAATACTTTTAATTTTGAACTATTCTATAACAAAGAGGGGTTCAATAAGGCTCTTACGCATTTCAATTCGGTTTCTGAATTGCTCGGTGACTTTGAGAGTAAAAAAAATCTGGCTGATGTTATTAATGATCTTCTTCTTGAAAATGAAATTGATCAGATCCAGGTGCCTTCCATCATATATGCCCTTCTGGTTGAGAAATATAAATATATTTATAAATCGATAAATCTAAAAATAACCACTGAAAAACTCGATACAATTTCTGATGAAATGAGGAAATGGAACGGGGTTGATGTCGTTATGTTATACCATCACCCTGAACTTGGGGTTATGGTTATTAATCCCAAAAATTCTGGTCACTGGAAAAATGTTACCGCTCTTAAAAAAAATGAACTCTTAACGATTTATGCCGGGGGCTTCACAAGTTCTATTAATAAAACCATACCTTTAACTGCAATTGATAAAGCCCTTGACATCATCGAAAACAAGAAAACCAAAGTGCCCACATCACTTTTAAATGGAAGTTGTGTTTTCAGAAAAAAGAAACTACCGCGGACACCCGCCAGAAAGCAATCAAAAAGAAAAGTAAAAGCCTCCGGGAAATCATCTCCAAAAAATGCAGTGGAGAAAACTGCGGTAGAGCAGCAGCAGATAAATCAAACTCAACCTGCTAAAATGCGGATGACAAGACAGTATTCCGTCCTCGTTACAAACGAGCTTTTTCATAACGGAAATGTAGAGGCATGGAAGAAAATTATTGAAAGTTTTACAACAAAACATCCGGGGTTGCGGGTTTTTGTTTTCTATGATGGTGAAAGAATCCATGATATAAATACCCTGTTCAAATGGGGCAAGGTTAAGCATGGAAGCGCCATTATGTTTGCGGTAGCCGGTGAAAATATAACGGATGTTGCCAAGCTCCAGAGATACCTTCGTCAGGGAGCAAGCCCTTCTTTCGAGGCTTTTCTGCGTTATCCTGTGAATAAAATACTCAACCTTTTTTAAATTTTAACTTTTTGAGGTTTTAAATGAAAAAAAATATACATTTTTTTAGCAGCAATGAATACATAAAAAATAATAATATTAAGGAAAAGATAGGATTAAGGGGAAGGCAGGCGAATGATTTTGCCGAGCTGGGGCTTCCTATCTTACCTGGCTTTATTATTGATTCGGATATTTCTTCAAACCTTGAGAGTACCGCCCTGGTAAAAATTCTAAAAACTCAATTTGCCAGAATTGAAAAGAGTACCGGGAAGGTCTTTGGTGACAGAGAGAATCCAATGCTTGTAAAGATTGTGTTCAGTCCTAATCTAGCGATGATCCAGTATCCTACATTACACAATTTTGGACTTGTGAAAGATACCATAAATGGTTTTGAGAAGTTTGTTGGAAATAATTTTGCTTTTCATGAGTTGCTTTTTTTGATGAAGGGCTCTCTTGAAATTGAAAAGAAAATAGCTGAGCTTGAGAAAAATGAAAAGCGAATGAAGGATATCGGTAATGCTATTTCTTCGCTTATTAAGGATCTCGATAAAGATAAAATAAGTGTGGAGAGAAAGAAGGTAATTGGAAGTTATAAGAAGTTCTTGCCGGAGGGCTTTTTTTCAGGGGCTTATTCACAACTTGATATAATCTTAAAAAGAATAAGTAAAATGTTAAAAATTGATGATCTCAGCGAGGGTGACACAGCACTCGTTGTCGTTCCGATGGTATATGGCAATTATGGCAAAGATTCCGCAAGCGGGAGTTTTTTTACAAGAAATATTGTCACAGGGAACAAAGAACTCCACGGCTGGTTTAATCGAAACAAATTTGATTCAATGGCATCAAAGGGAAATGACATCAATAAGATCGAGGAAAAATATCTTTTAAAACTGCAAAAAATTGCCAGGAAAGTAGAAGATCATTATAAGGAAATACGTTCAATTCGCTTTACAATTGAGAATAATAAGGTCTGGCTTATTGATCAGCGCCCTGTAATGACAAAATCAACACAGTCGGATATAAAAACACTCATCGATTTAAAGGAAAGGAAAATAATTGATGAGAAATATGTCGTCACCAGTATTAAACCAAATCAATTAACAGAAATACTACATCCCATAATTAATCTGAATTCTGTAAGGGGAATGACAAAGATTACTGGTGGAATTGCAGGAGCCCCGGGAGCTGCAATTGGGAAAATCTATTTTTCAACAGAAGGGCTTTTAAATGCCTATAAAGATGCCCAGCATAGGGGGGAGGATACATATTTTATTCTTTGTATGGATGCCACCTTTGCCGAAGATGTCAAGGCTATTGAAGTCGCAAATGGTGTACTCTCATCGGAAGGCGGATATGCGGCACATGCTTCAGTAGTAGCCAGACAATACGGTAAAATATCTCTTGTAAAGACCGATATGAAGATTTATGAAAAGAAGGCGGTAATTGAGGGTTATACGATTAATGAAGGTGATTATATTACAATGAATGTCCCCCAGTATGGAGAACCCCAGATTTATTTCGGGAAAGCTCAGTTAATTGAGCCTAATCCTGAGAGTTCCGGTCTTCTGGATTTTCTCAAGATAGTTAAAAAGTACATAAAGGATTTTCATGTTAGAGCAAATGCGGATAATGCGCGCGATGCTGCCCTGGCTTTAAAATTTGGTGCCGAGGGGATAGGATTATGCAGAACCGAACACATGTTTTTTGATGAAAAGCGGATTAACGTTTTCCGGGAAATGATAATATCGGATACAAAAGCAAGCAGGCTGAAAGCCCTGAACAAGATTAAGAATATGCAGAAAAATGATTTTTATAAACTCCTTA
>CAZEKV010000047.1:0-8633 GCA_964512945.1 uncultured Spirochaetales bacterium
CTTCGTCCTAATCCTCACCCCTCCGGGAATTTTTGTCAAGAGAATGAGACAAAAAATCAGAAAAATTTTCTCCAGAGTCCCCCTGGTTTCTTTTTATAAAAATAAATTCCCGGAGAAAGAAGGTGCAAGTAAATTTCCAGACACTATGAGAGTTCTCCCCCTTTTATTGTTGCAAACAATAGTATTATAATATCGCCAATACTATTGAGGTAGGATTATGGATAGACTGGAAGAATTAAAAGAAAAATTTAATGAATACAAACACGAAAAGCTTTCCCTTAATATGCAGCGCGGGCAGCCTTCAAATGCCAATTTTGATATTTCCAACCCTATGTTAACCTGCGTCAAAGATGGTGATTTTATTACGGAAAGCGGTGTGGATATTAGAAATTATCCCGGGGGTGTCATCGGTTTGAAGGAAGCGAGGGAACTCTTTTCCGGGATTCTCGGTGTTGATCCCGACGAAATGGTAGTGGGTAATAATGCCAGTCTAAAAATGCTAAGTAATGTTTTAATGTGGGGACTACTTCGAGGATTAAAAAACAGCAAAGCCCCCTGGAGCACGACAAAAAATAAAATAATTGTAACGGTTCCGGGATATGACCGCCATTTTCGTTTACTAAATGACCTTGGAGTTGAAATGATTTCTGTTGACATTACTTCTTCCGGCCCCGATATGGACAGGGTAGAAGAGCTTGTTGCTGGTGATGATAGGATTAAAGGGCTTCTTTTTGTTCCAATCTATAGCAATCCAACCGGCGATAGCGTCTCCGACGAGACAGTAAAGCGCCTCGCCTGCATGAAAACGGCGGCTGAAGATTTCACTATTTTTGCTGATAATGCATATGCTGTTCACCATCTCTATGGCGATACAAAAAAACCACCAGACCTTTTAGAAGCCTGTAAAAATGCGGGAAATCCCAACAGGGTATACATTTTTGGCTCAACCTCAAAGATCACTTTTGCCGGGGCTGGAATAGGTTTTTTTGGAACAAGCAGGGAAAACCTCGAATACATAACAAAACTTATGGGCAGTGAATTCATCGGGCCCAATAAAATTGAACAGTACAGACACGTAAAATTTATTTCAGGTTTTGAGGGAGGAATAACGGGCTTGATGAATACTCATGCGGAGATTCTCCGTCCCAAATTCCAGGCCGTAGATAGAATCCTCTCCCGTGAACTTGGGGGAAGCGGGCTGGCAGAATGGACAAAACCCCGGGGTGGATATTTTATAAGCCTGAACACCAAAAAACCTGTTGCAAGAAGGGTTGTAGAGCTTGCAAAAGAAGCCGGAGTTTCTTTAACCCCGGCCGGAGCCACATATCCTTTCGGGAAGGATCCCTGCAATAGTAATATCAGAATTGCCCCCACACGCCCCCCTCTTGAAGATATAGAAAAGGCAATGAAAATCCTTGGGATTTGCATTAAAATTGCCTCCATGGAGTAAGATCTCTATAACTGCCGGTTTTGTAAAAGGCTCCAAACTATTCTATATTAATCTCTCTTAATTATATTGTTTCTCAAGTTTATCAATCTCATCAGCAAAGCCTCCCGACAGGATTGGAAATCTGCAGTATGTTTTTGGATCAAGGTTCTCATCATCCAGATGAAAAGAGGGAGCGTATCTTTCCCGTTTCCACTGGTTTCTGCACCACAAACGGAAAAAGCGTATAACCCATGCCGCAATCCGGGAAGAGGATATTCCCCTATGTTCATCCCGAAGAATTCCAAATATTTCAACAGGATATTTTTTGTCGAGAATTGCCAGTCGTTCTATCTGATCCAGAATTTTATAGGGCATGAGATCAGCTTCATCAGTTTGTTTATATTCGGCAGGCCTTAACTCTGCTGTGGGGAGCTGCTTCGTAACCAGACCCAATTCAGGAAGAGGGCCTATCTCTTTAATTCTGTTTTTTTCTACCCACTCCAGCCACCGGCATAAAAAATCTTTATCGATTCCGCCTATGGGGCTTAAACCCCCGCAGGTGTCTCCATCCATAGTTGTATACCCGACGGCAGCCTCAGACCGGTTACTTGTAGTCAGAAGAAGAGCATTCCGGATATTGGCAAACATCCACACGCCGGGGGCTCTCGCCCTTGCCTGTATATTCTGAAGGGCAATATCATCCGATTCCCAGCTCGTTTTTCGAGAAATCGCTTTTTCAATTATTTCCGTATAACTATCTACAATATTCTGGATGCTCCAGTTAATAAAATTTGCTTTTATTACTTTTGCCACGGCTTTAGCCGCGTTAAAAGTAGTATTGGAACTCTGGTTTGTAGACTGATATACACAGGTTATCAATTCAAAAGGGATGTCTTCAGGAGTAACGTTCATGCTTGATAAGGAATATCCCATTTTTTCCTTAAATCCCTCTATTCCAAGCTCCTGAAGCGATAATTTTATCATGAACCATGCGAGAACGGCTGTGGCGGAAGAATCGGCACCCCCGCTCAGGGAGATTACAAACCCCCTCGACCTACTTTTCCTCATATAATCAAATAGTCCCAACGAAACAGCATGGATAAATTCCTCCTCTTTTGAAAGAACTTTTTGATTACATTTTTTATCAGGTCTGCTTCCTTTGTTGTAGGCGGGCTCTCCCGCACATTTTATTGTTTTTAAGGTTTGTTCCCCGATTAAAGCAACACTACTGGAATTTCTTGCCTGAAGCATCCTGGTTTTATCAACATCAATAACAGCATTAACCAGACGGGAAGATCTAAACGAAAATCTTTCCGTCTCTTTTAAAATTTCCCCTTCACTGGCAACAACACCGCTTCCGTCAAAAATTATTCGCCCTGATTCATTACCTAGAAGATTGGCGTAAATATAGCTTGAATTGAACGCCCTTGATCCTTCCAGTATAAATCTCCTTCGGATTTCGTGCTTTCCAAAAGAGAAATGACTTGCACTGGGATTCAAAATGATATCTACACCATGTCTGGCAAGGTTGTTCCCGGATCTCCCTGCAACCCAGGCCTCTTCGCAAATCTCAAATCCTATTTTTACCCCCCCCCAGTCAAAGATCATGTCTCCAATGGGTATTGAGATATTATCAACTTCGAGATATTCGCACACACCCTCAGGCCACGGCTTAAACCACCTTTGTTCATAGTAGATCCCGTCTCCGGGAATATTCTTTTTCAGGGAGATCCCGGCTATTTTCCTGTTAACAACGAGAGCCGCTCCATTGAAAAGATTATTCTGAAATAAAATCGGCAGGCCTGCAGCAACTGCCATATTATCAGTCAGGGGAACAATTTTTTTCAAATTTTCAAAGGCTTTCCTTGAAGTCTTCGGTGAAAGAAAGGAATCTTCACAGCCGTACCCCGAGAGACATAGTTCCGGAAAGCATAGAATTGATATTTTTTCTTCTTTTGCCTTTAAAATCGTATCTGAAATATTCCTGAAGTTTTCTTTCCATGCAAGAGGTGTTTGGTTAAGTGCTGCCGCACCAACTCTAAGCAGCTTCATTATATCCCCTTATTCTGTACTACCTACCGGTTATCCGGCAAATCCCAACAATCAAAAAAAACCGAAACAGGAATTCATATCTGAAAGCTACACTATGAATTTTCATTTGTCAATTCCTTTGATTGTTCATCAGAAAAACCATAATTACTTGACATCCGCTCTCTACCCGGCTATATTCATACTAAGCATGTAGGAATGGTAGGCTTTATGGATAACAAAATAGTAAAAGACATTATCAGGTTAAAAAAAGAAAAAAAAGCGGTACTTCTGGTTCACGCATATCAACTGCCCGAGGTTCAGGAAATTGGAGATTATGTTGGAGATTCTCTGGGGCTATGTATTGAAGCCGCAAAAACAGATGCCAGGGTTATTGTTTTTTGCGGGGTTTATTTTATGGCCGAGAGTGCAAAAATACTGAATCCCGAAAAAACTGTTCTACTGCCGGATAAAAACGCAGGATGCCCGATGGCGGATATGGCGGAACCCGAAAAACTACGGGAGCTCAAATCGGAAAACCCCGGAGCAGTTGTGGTCTGTTATGTAAACAGCACTGCAGCTGTAAAAGCCGAGAGTGATATCTGCTGCACTTCTTCCAATGCTGAGAAAATAATCCGCTCCATTCCAGAAGAAAAGAGGATAATATTTGTTCCTGACAGACACCTTGGAAGCTTTGCAGCCGAAAGAACAGGCAGAGACATAATCCTGTGGCCTGGCTTCTGCCCTACTCACCAGAGGATTCTCCCTGAAGACATCCTGAGACATAAGAAAAAACATCCCGAAGCTATGGTTCTGGTTCATCCTGAATGTTCCAGAGAAGTACGCGGGCTGGCGGATTTTGTGGGGAGTACCAGACAAATACATAAAAAATGTATAGAAGAAAATCGAGAAAAATTTATTATCGCGACCGAACAGGGGATTATCCACGGACTGGAAAAAGAAACGGACAATAAACACTTTATACCGGCAAGTAAACTTGCCGTCTGTCCAAATATGAAAAAAACAAACCTTGAAAATATCAGAAAAAGCCTGGAACTGAACGAAACCAAAATTTTGATTAACAGCAGAATAATGGAAAAGGCTCTAATTCCCATAAAAAGGATGATGGAGATTTCATGACAAGCATTACAACAAGAACCCGCTACGGGCTGAGAGCCTTGATATACATAGCCTTAAATTCCAGTAATCAACCGGTGACAATCCATTCTATCTCTAAAGCAAAAAAAATATCCCTTAAATATCTTGAGAATATATTTAAACTTCTGAAGCAAAGCGGGATTGTTACGAGTACCAGGGGATCCGAAGGGGGTTATTTGCTTTCCAGAAATCCTGAGGAAATCAGCCTGCTTGAGATATTTACAGCCCTTGAGGGGCCTCTTATCCTATCAAAATGCATAGATGATGAAAATTATTGTGAGAATTCGGATAAATGTAAACCCCATCTTTTCTGGGAAGAATTACAGAATAATATCAAGGATTTTTTAGAAACAAAAACCCTGTTTTATGTTATTAATAATTATGATAATGGAAGGAAAGAAATATGAACAGTAGAAAAGTCTATATGGATTACAACGCCACCACCCCCCTTCATCCCATGGTAAAAGAGGAAATAATTTCAGGATTCGAATTCTTTGGGAACCCCTCAAGCATGCACGAAGTAGGGCGGCAGGCAAAAGAGCGGATAGAAAAAGCGAGGGAATTAACCGCTGATTTTATCGGTGCTCAACCAAACGAGGTTATCTTTACAGGAGGGGGTTCGGAATCGAATAACACCGTTCTGAATATAACGGCCTGCAGTGACAGTTTTTGCAGAGGTTGCGAAAAAGGGCGCCATGAAGTAATTACAACAGCTGTAGAACATCCCAGTGTTCTTAATACGGTAAACCATTTTAAGCAAACAGGTATTCCCGTACATATTCTAAAAGTCGATTCTACAGGTAAGGTCGATATCACCCAGCTTAGAGAAGCTCTGACGGAAAAAACCGCTCTTGTTTCGGTAATTATGGCAAATAACGAGATAGGTACTATTAATGACATTAAAAGTATCTCGAAGATAGTCCATGAAAAGGGAGCCCTGATGCATGCCGATGCTGTCCAGGCTCTGGGGAAAATCCCTGTTAATGTCAGGGATCTTGAAGTAGATTATCTTTCTTTCTCTGCCCATAAAATATACGGCCCGAAGGGAATTGGAGGGCTTTATGCAAAAAACAGAAACCCATACTGTCCATTGATTCTGGGGGGACATCAGGAAAACGGCAGACGTGCCGGCACACAGAATACAATTGGAATTATAGGCCTCGGGAAGGCAATCGAAATGGCAAAACTTGAAATAGAGGAAAGAACGAAAATCCTTTTAAAACTCAGAACACAACTAAAAACAGGAATAGAGAACCTGATTCCGGAAATCCACATAAATGGAAATCAGGAGGATTTTCTTCCAAATACCCTGAATGTATCATTCAGGGGAGCGGAGGGTGAAGCAATACTACTTTACCTCGATCTGGATGGAATAGCCGTCTCAACCGGATCCGCATGTGCCTCAGGATCTCTTGATCCATCTCATGTTCTCCTCGCAACAAAAACCGACCTTGAACTGGCACATGGATCAATTAGATTCAGCCTCGGCAGGGAAAGTACAAAAGAAGATGTGGATTATGTCCTGGAAAAACTCCCTCCCATTATCAAGAGGATTCGCAGCATGTCAACAATCAAGCTGAAGGGAGAAATGCAAGAAAAAACAAAGGAGACAACAAAATGAATCAATGGCAATATTCAGAAATTGTAAAAGAACACTTTAAAAATCCCAAAAATATCCTGGAAAAAGATGAAGATAATTATGACGGGAAAGGAACAGTTGGCAACATAAAATGCGGAGATCAGATGATGATCGTAATAAAGGTTAAAAATGGAATAATAAGCGACTGTAAATGGAAAACCTACGGTTGTGCCAGTGCAATAGCAAGCACCTCCATACTCTCAGAAGTTGTAATCGGTATGAAAGTAGAAGAGGCCTATCACATAAAACCAAAAGATATCGCCGAACGCCTTGGAGGATTGCCGGAAAACAAAATCCACTGTTCAGTCCTGGGTGATAAAGCCCTTCGTGCAGCAATCAATGACTACTATAGAAAAACAGGCCAGAAGGATAAAATAAGAGAAGAAAAAGCTGTTGTCATATGTAAGTGTATGAATATAACCGACAGGGAAATAGAAAGAACTGTTAAAGAGGGAGTAAAAACATATAAAGAATTGCAGGAAAAGACAAAAATAGGAACCGTATGCGGAAAATGCAGAAAAAAAACTGAGGAACTCCTCCATCAATACCTTCATCTGTACGGATAGGGATTATCCCGGCCTCCTTTGCATATGCTACCATAATTAGCAATTCCCCGCTATCTTGATTCATTTTTTTTCAGAGTGCAACTATACAAATCCTGAGAATATGGGTAGAATCGGTTCAGATTTCGGTCTATAAGCTATACACTAAAGTGGATGGATAACCGGAAAAAACTACAACCAGAGGAGCCTTCATGAATGAAAAAATTATTGCTGTAGTAAACCAGCCTACCGTTTCATCTATTATTCGATCTGTTTACTATATGATTTTCGGGGGTGCTGTAATTACCTTTCTTTTTACAAATATTAAAATGGTAGAAGAAATACTTGATGATAACCCTCCCTTCATAATTGTGATAATTTTAGGCTATATCTTTGCTGTTCTGGGGATTGTTGTCTTTTTTATATCGATTTTCAGTATGAAGTTGAAAGAAATAAGAATTGTGGAAAAAGACGGAAAAATCAGTTTTAACAGACACATTCTGAAAACTGCATTGTTCAGCCAGAAAAACCGTGTAGAAATGAATACGAAAAATTTAAAGATAAAAGTAAAAATCGGAAACCCTTTTAATACCCATACCTGGTATAAGATTCTGTTTACCTCTGGAACAGAAAAATACAAATTAATAGTTTTTAAATTTGCCAGTGGTAGTATTCAGGATATTAAAGACTATGCAAACAAAAAAGGGGCTTGATATCGGGAAAAGGGATCATCCATATATATAATCTATTATTAAAAATTACTGTAAAAATGTGGATATTATAATGGATATTGCCTAGAATAGAGGAAGGAAGAAATAAAGTAATTCCTGAACGTTCCGGATATTGTCGGGTTTCAACGTATTACACGGATAGACAAAGGAGATAGTTAAGATGGCAAAGTATGTTATTGTAGGCGGAGTCGCAGGGGGTGCTACAACCGCTGCAAGGCTTAGAAGGCTGGACGAGAAATCCAGTATAATAATGCTTGAAAAAGGCAGTTATATTTCATATGCAAATTGCGGACTCCCATATTACATTGGAAAGACCATAAAAAACAGAAACAGGCTCTTTGTCCAGACCCCTGAAAAATTCAACAGCAGATTCAATATTGACATCAGAATTAATTCAGAGGCTACCGGAATAAACAGAAAACAAAAAACGGTAGAGATAAAAGACACCGTCAGCGGTAAAACTTATTCGGAAAAATATGACAAATTGATCCTCTCCCCCGGGGCTGTACCGGTAAAACCCCCCATCCCGGGGATAAATTCCAGCAGAATATTCACGCTCAGGGACGTTCCCGATACCGATAAATTAAAGGCCTTTATTGATAACAACAAGCCGAGAAAAGCTGTTGTTGTCGGTGCGGGTTTTATTGGACTCGAGATGGCCGAAAACCTGTATGATCTTGGGCTTGAGGTTACTATTGCCGAGGGAGCCAATCAGGTAATGGCGCCCCTTGATTTTGAAATGGCCGCTATTGTCCATAAACACCTGAAGGATAAAAGGGTCGGATTATCCCTGAACGATCCAATCTCCTCTTTTGAGGATGTCGGGGGGCAGTTGCTGGTAAAGCTTAACAGCGGGAAAGAAATACTGACCGACATGGCAATTCTTTCCATTGGGGTCAGGCCGAATTCATCTCTGGCAAAAGAAGCGGGTCTTGACTTAAGCCCCTCTGGCGGAATTCTTGTTGATAAGTACCTTCGAACAAATGATAAGGACATCTACGCCCTCGGTGACGCAATTGTCTTCAAAAATCCCGTAACCGGAACAGTCGGCCCCTGCTACCTTGCCGGGCCGGCAATTAAGCAGGGGCGAATTGTCGCTAACAAAC
>CAZEKV010000047.1:8643-15413 GCA_964512945.1 uncultured Spirochaetales bacterium
GCTCTGTCACAACCGCCATAGCTAAGGTTTTTGATCTGACGGTGGGAGCAACAGGGGTAAACGAAAAAATCCTCAAAAAAGAAGGCATAGAATACAAAACCTCCATCACTCATTCCTCTTCTCATGCGGGCTACTATCCAGGGGCTGCCCCCTGTTCAATAAAGGTAATTTTCTCACCGGAGAACGGAAAATTACTGGGGGCTCAGGCTGTTGGATACGATGGTGTGGATAAAAGAGTAGACATGCTTGCGTCCATTATAAGCATGGGCGGAAGCATGGATAATGTAAAAAATATCGAACATGCCTATGCCCCTCCATTTTCCTCAGCAAAAGATCCCGTTACAGTAGCAGCCCTGGCTGCGGAAAATATTCTCAGGGGTATTTGTCCAACAATCCAGTGGTCGGAAATCGCCTCTGTCGATCCAGCTGAAACGATTATCCTGGATGTCAGAACCCGGGAGGAATTCAAACTCGGGACAATTGACAATTCTCTAAATATCCCCGTTGATGAGCTCAGAGGCCGCTTAGACGAAATCCCACAGAACAAGAAAATTGTAGTTATGTGCGGGGTTGGACTCAGAGCCTATGTTGCCGTAAGAATACTGATACAAAGTGGATTCACCAGCGTATTTAATCTTTCCGGGGGATTTAAAACCTATTCAGCGGCAATGGCCGATCAGGAAAATTCGGAGATAAGTGGTGTCTACAGTGAATCGGAAGAAAATGATTCAGGAGAAACTCCGCCTCAAAAACTGGCTATGAAATCATCCAGTAAAATAATAAATGTAGATGCGACAGGGCTTCAATGTCCCGGCCCCATCCTGAAACTGAAAACTGAAATCGACAAAATAAATCCCGGAGATCGGATATGCCAGACTGCCTCCGATCCTGGTTTCTACAAGGATGTGGAGTCATGGTGCAACATAACAGGTCATTCCCTTATTTCACGAAAGCAGGAAAAAAACATCATTACAGTTGAAATAGAAAAAAAAGACAAAACTGAATCCAGCACAACCTCATCCGGGGGCAATGATAAAACCATTGTTGTTTTCAGTGATAATTTTGACAAAGCCCTGGCTTCCTTTGTTATCGCCAATGGAGCTGCCGCTATGGGGCGAAAGGTGACATTATTTTTCACCTTCTGGGGTCTGAACGTTATAAGGAGAGAAGGATTTGTAAAAACAAAAAAAGATGCGATGGGGAAAATGTTCGGCTTTATGATGCCAAAGGGAAGCAAAAAACTAAAGCTCTCAAAAATGCACTTCGGGGGTCCCGGCACAGGGATGATGAAATCCCGTATGAAAGGAAAAAACGTAGACATGCTCGAGGTAATGATAGATACTGCAGTTAATAACGGAGTCAGACTGATAGCCTGCCAGATGTCAATGGATCTTATGGGTCTTGATCCGATTGAATTTGTCGATGGGATAGAAATTGGGGGTGTCGCTTCTTACCTTGAGGCTGCGGAGAAATCCGATACCAATTTATTTATTTAATTTAGCGGTATTCGGACATAGAAAATTAGAAGACAGGTATAAACAAACGCGGGAACCATAAGAAGTAATGGAGAATGTGATATATGAACGTTTCAGTTTTTTGCGATGGATTAATCAAAATAAAAAAAGACAACACTTCTTATCTAGGAATAAAGATCTTTAATAGATCCAAACCGGATAAATCAAGCCTTTCAAAAGCCAAAGAAAACGATTCAGGATTGCTGATACATAAGAAAACTATATCTGAATGGGAAATTCTGGGAACTCTTGAATATGATGGGCGTTATAGATATGGGAAATTCATAGAAGGGGAATCCCTATCAAACATTATTAGTAATTCTTCTCAAGAAATTAGTTGTCTTAAAAACCTTGTGGAGGGAATAGCCGCTTATTTCGAGAAAACATCAAATCACCCCCGTATTCAAACAAATGGGATTATTTTTACCAGAAATAACGGCCTCCTGTTTTTGCATCCAGGTCTTATGAAAAAAAACCTTGACACGCTCACAGAAAAACAGAAAATAATGGTATTTTTTACGGTTAACCATCCTGACTTAAAAGGGGAAGAAAGCCTTTCTTTTAGTCTGGGCGTTATTTCTTACATCCTCATTACCGGGGAATATCCTCTATTTTCGAAAAATGTAGAGGAGTTGCAGGATTTTGTTCGAAATAAAAAAATTCTTCCCCCAAAATATATCCTCCCGGAGTTGGATTCCCGTGTTTCGGAGTTTATTACCACCGCCATTCTGGGAAAAAATAAAAGTCGTCCAACTCTCCAGAAATGGATTCAGGAAATAGCATCCTGGGAAAAAAGCGGAATCAGATCACCGATATCCATGGATGAAAAAAACAGACTTCTAAAACAGGGAAAACAAATAAAAAGTAAAATAGATTTCCAGATTAGGGTTAAAAATATTTTTAGAAAATACTACAAAATATTTCTGGTCGCCCTTTTTGGCCTGATACTAACAGGGGTTACAACACTTACAATTCTAAAAAATATTTTGGCTCCGCCCCTTACCATGAACATGTCACCTGTTGAAGTCGTTGAATCATTTTATACTGCACAGAATGAATTTAATCATGAACTAATAGAGGATTGCTTAAGCGGCAACGCGGGGAAGAAAGTAAAGGATGAATCCGAATTACTTTTTATTAGTTCCAGATTCTCCAAAATATACGAAAAAGAAAATGAAGGTATAATAATCGCTCAAGAATGGCTTGACGGCGGAAAGCCCGAACTGTCTCCGCTCGCTACTGTTTACGGTGTTGCCAATTTGAAAATAACAAAAAAGGGAGAATCAATTTTTATTGCCGAATACGACAAATTTTATCCGGACGAAGCGGAAAAAGTTGGAAGACCTTTATCTTCCAGAGCCTACCATATAAAAGAGAAATTATTTTTGAAAACAAAGAATAATAAGTACTGGAACATTTACAAAATTGAAGAAATCGAATCGTTTGAAGTGACGGATTCATTTTTTTAAACCCCTTTTTCTTTCTGCCGGCACTTTTTCAATAAAATATGGGTGGGTGGGGTGTATAAGAAGAAAACAGAACAGATTTACAGAGCCCCTCCAGGATTTAGAATTTTTCTGCAAATGTCCATCTTTTCCTTCGATTGTGCCAAACTATCCCAGGACCAGAGAACAACACTTTTCGAGGGTCCCTTTAGTGATTCTATAAGTGCCGCTTCAAATTTCTTCGGATCGAATTCCGTCTTGAGATAGCATTTATCCACCTGAATTGAAGGTATAATATCCGTGTCCGAAGCAGCATTGTTAATATCTTCCACAACAGAAGATATCCATCCAGGCTCTCTCTTTAGCATGTGGGAATAGCACATGGGGGAGATGTAGTCTACATGTTTAGACAATTCTCTGAAATCCTGTCCTGCAACCCTTTTTATTGCAGATTTGAAATCATTCTTGCGCCACGGCACTGCATGAATTCCAACTTTTATTTCAGGATTATTCGTTTTTATTGTTTCTGACAACCCTTTAACCGCATCCGAAATAATACCGCACTTCCAGTCAATCCATTTTTCCTCACAGTTAGAAAATATCCATTTAGATTTATCTGAAATGGTCTTTGCCTCTTTCGGAATAGATACCCCGGAAATCGCCGAAAAGGATTTAATACATGACTCATCAAAACATGTCTGCATTATTGTCTCCGGATCTCTATCCGGAAAAACAGTTTCCCAGTACACAAAATACCTTATAAAATCCAGGGATATACCGTCAGGCTTGATTTTATTTACAATTTCTCTAGCCTCATTTATTTTTTCATTGTAGAAATCTTTTCTGGAAGGGCATATAAATTTCACCCAATCATCCTCGGCTCTCACACCGCTTCCTGTTATCGCATATAACTCAGGATCCGCATCAAGTCTTTCATAATCCAGAAAAATTGGGAAAATAACATATACTCCTATGTTATTTTCTTTCAAAAGCTTTCTGAAACTTTTGTCTTCCGCAAGCTCCTTGCTGACAAAAGCCGCATCTATTCCAATGGTTTTCCACAAAGCGACTAACTCATTAAAATCATGTTCGTATTCATATATTTTTATGCCTATCATTATTCCTCACTTTTATTTTATCTACAAAAATAAGAAATCATTGCCAAAAATGACGCATTGGCATCTATAGTAGGTTCATTTGTCGCAAAGGAATTTCGATTGTCAATATAGCACATTCCCGGAGGAGTTCCCTCTTCCCATACAGATTTAAGTAAGGCATCAACCGGAGAACTGTCATTGAAAGCACCGTTAGGCCCTTCGGTGATAAATCCAGGGACAGGCTCATTCAAATAATCACTTAGATTATGATGCGGAGACTTTACAGGATTCTTTCCAAAACCCTGGATGTAAGCCTTAGCAGGCCCGTTGATACCCATTATATACTGCAGGTGATCATAAGCCGCTTCAAGGTAGAGTTTGTCATTAAAGTACAAATACCCTGCGATAAGCTCAAACCCATTCGCACATACAACCTGATTGGATCCCCACACGTAAGCAAAATCCCCTGTTGAACCCTTTAACGATATCCCATATGCTGAATCTCTTCTTGTTTTCAAAATCTTGTTAATCTGATTCTTGAAAATATCCTCGACCCTAGTTTTAATAGCCGGATCGGGACTTTTTGCATTCAGGTAGGCATACAATCCGGATATATACCCATCCGACCATGCCATGGGTCTGAATCTGCCTTTTGGATTTGCTTTAACGAGGTTTTCATCGAAGGCTTTTTCGTATTTTCTCTCTCCCGTTGTTTCAAAGAGTGCCCCGGACGCCCATAATTTATAACTTGTTTCAACTTCATCGGGGTCATGATCCGAAGACACGAGATCATAACCGCCCTGACGCGGGTATTCTGAGACAGGAGGATTTTTAAACCCACCCGGAGGAAATTGCCCGGGATTTTTCTCAGTCCACTCCCAGGCCTTTAATGCCGCCCTGAGGCATTTTCGAGAAAAATCTTCATCAACGTTTTTAAAAACTACAGACGCCTTTGCCATCGCTGCAGCAAAACCATAGGTATCCACACTCGTCGGTCCAAACAAAAACAATGGCCTGTCATCTTTTTCAGGAAGTCCGGTCTCCGCAAAAGCGGTTGTTGTAATCTTGTGATAAACAGAACCATCCTCTCTCTGCATTTTCAACATCCAGTTTAATTCAAAACGAATCTCATCCAACAGATCGGGAACTCCATTACCGCTTTCAGGAATATCAAGAGAGCCGTCATTAAAAAAACTTTTATTTATCTCGTAAGCGTAAAGCATCTGGTTCACAGAAAAACTCGCAGTTGTTATATATCTTCCAAAATCACCTGCGTCATACCATCCCCCGGTTAAATCAAACTTCTTACCATTTTTATCATTCCACAAAACAGCTTTACCGGTATGCCCGGCCTCTATATCAATACCGCTGACATCTTTATCCGATATCTTTACTCCTGAACGCTGCAAATAAAAAGCACGAGCGGCCAATTTCGCAGGTTTATCAAAAACCTTCCCCGCTATTTTAAACGAATAGCTTCTCAGATTTTCAGGAGCCTCCGCCTCTATGTGATATTCACCTTCTGCCCTTAAGGCAGTAAAATCCCCGGTAGATATTTCCATAGCTGTATCTTCATCCTTTCCCCAATACTTCATTTTCCCCGAAAAAACACTCTTACCCGTTTTATCGTTGATTACATTGAAAGTTTCAATTTTTTTAGTAGAGAGAAAAATCTTTTTATCATCTACTCTATACCCCGCCTGGCTGACACGAAAAGGAGGCAGCTCTTTTTGAACATAGGATATTTTTTCATTTTCCTTATCTGTTATAACCCTTATATCATCAACCCAGATTGTTCCAATTTCATTTTTGTTATCACGATTCTCAAAAGCCAGTTCCATTGTAATAATTTCATCCGTATCCAGTTCCCAGGTTCCGTCCTTTCCTAACCATGTGGCTCTCTCAAACCCCGACCATGGGAAAACAACACGAACCCAGTCTTTATCGCAACCTGCCGGGGTCTTGAATTTATACTGAAACGGTGTCTGATACTTTGATTGAAAAGCCATCTGTGTATCATCGTGGATATAAACCACAAGATAGACATCAAGCCCCACCTTTGAAGCTTTCATCTGAAGAACAACGCCCTTGCTCCCTCCAAGTTTAAGTCGCCGGCCAAATTGATTTTCGGCTCCTGCAAAGCCGAAGTCCTTACCATTGAGTTTATGTACATCAAAATCAATTCTCATGGAATTCCCCTCGCTCCCGTATATAACCTTAGAATCCAGTGTAATATCAATTTTTGTTCCTTTCTCATCGTAGTATGTCCACCAAAAATCTCCGAGGGGATCATCAAGATACTTCGCATCGAAATCATCGACAACATACGCTGCTTTTATTTCAGCAGAGTCCAGTCCTTTTTCCAGCTCTCTTATAGCAGGTAGATTCCTGTTCTGTTTGCCGCAGCCTGAAATAATCATTACACAAAGTATTTTGATGCATAAAAAAAGAAGCCTTTTCATCCTATAATTCCCCCTCTTTATTGGTAAATAAGATCAAAACAGGCAAGATAAAAGCACTGATGCCAGATGCCTGAAAAAAATTATCATCAATAATGGCCAACATTATGACACTACTTTAGCCCAAAATCAAAAGCAGGTCAAATCTATTATTATTAATATCTTCAAATACCCCACAAAACCGGGCATTTACGAGTTCTGTATATAAAATATTGCATATATCATGGAATCATCCAGACAAAAAAAAAGAACACA
>CAZEKV010000048.1:0-15351 GCA_964512945.1 uncultured Spirochaetales bacterium
TTATCAACATGAATCATGATCACTTTTTACGGAAGCAATATTAAATCTGAAAGTATCATCTATTCTGTCCTGGAAGTGATAAATAACTCTCTCAGAGCCCATAGAGAAAACAATATTAGCGAAAAAATAACTTCTCTTTTCGTGATCCATGAAGATGGACTTTATATCCAGATAAAAGACAGCGGAGGGGGCTTTGATCCCTCCATATTACCATACGATATAAACGGCAGCTATGAAGATATTGATTTTAACGGCTCACAGTTTAGTAAATACAGAGAGGATAATGGATATTTGAGGTTTGGCATGGGACTTTTCCTCGCAAAAAAGACATTCTCATCCCTCAGATTACTATTTGTTGATAAAGATAAGAACTTTATTGACTGGAATCCGGAGGGAGTTAAAGGGACGTGTATAGAACTTGAAATTGCAATGAATGGGGACGTGGAATGAGGAATGAAAAACGAACTCACGACAGAGAAAGATGCTACTCAAAAGTATGGTTTAAAAAAGAGAAAATTGTCGGATATATCCGTGATATAAGCAAAGACGGGTTTAAAATCGATCTAATGGGCAAATTGATCATTGAAATCGGTTCAAAAACTCAAATACTGGTAATCCCCGTTGAAGAATTAAAAATGAAACCCTTCGATTCTGAAATAGAGGTCAGATGGAAAAAAGAAGGAGACCCGTTCCATACTGCCGGCATGAGGATAATTAATGAAAACAAAAAAAGAATTGGAGAAAACTATGAAAAAATATATAACTACTACAGAAAACCATCTAAATAATGGTTGTTGTTTTATAAAAAATACCCCTCAGGCAACTCTTTCATGCAGGAATACCTGCTCTGGAGTTCTGACTTGACTTAAGGAGTCCGTAATGATAAACTTCGACTATCTTGAAATTATCCTGATACTATTTCATAAAGATTCACTTTGGGGATTAAATAGGTATTGAAGGTTAAGAAATGCAGCGTTCAATTTTTGAATTTACAAATATCTTTATAGCTTCCATATGCGTTAAGATTTTTACTCTATTCTTTTTTAAGTTTTTTTTATCTTCCATAAAAAAAATAAGTCCTGATTTTAAGACAAAGTATTTTGATATTATCTTTTATATTCTGCTGATACGTGATTTTTTGTTCTTCCTTTCTGAAATATTCTTTCCACCCCTGGGAAGCCTTTTAAGAGAAATCCTGTTGGTATCCGATATCCTTGTCTTCTTTTTATACGTCCAGTGGTTAAATGACTATACAAAAAATAGAACCAGTATAAAAATTATTATACCAAATGCCGTATATTTGTTAATATTGCTGCTCAACAGAGTCTTCTTTTTCATGCCGGGAACTCACTCTTTTATTCCGCTTGCATATCATCAAGCATTGATAAGACTAATTGCCATTGTAAACATGGTGTATTTATCCGTAAAACTCTACGAAGTCTCGGAATTCAATACAGAAAATGCTGATTTTATTCTCAGCAGCAGAAAATCCTTCACAACACTTTATGTCTTTTTTAATATAATACTTTTCTTTATACCGGTAAAACACATATTCACCAGCAGTCTGCTAATTCCATTTTCATACACGGTTCATTTTTATCTCCTCAGTCAGTATCTTCTAAAAATCCATATTGAAACTGAGAATAAAATTTCCTCCATAGAAGAGGATTTAAGTTCGCTTTTCAAATTTATGAAAACAATTGGGGATGCTATTTCGGAAAAACTGGAAATGTCCCAGGTTCTCGAATACATTGTTGGTTCAGCCGTTCAGAACATCAATGCTGATGCCGGAGCAATCCTTCTGGTGGATGAATATGATGATATTCTAAGAGTAAAGGCTGTTTCAGGGATCTTTCCACCCCCATACTCTGTCCCTGAAAAAGTGAAGGTCAGGATATCGGCATTACAGGATTACTTTACTTCCACACCCATACCCATAGGAGAAACTGTTATTGGCGAGGTGGTAAAAACAGGAAAACCTATATTCATCAGAAACACTATTAATGATGACAGGATGATCCAGAATACAAAGAACGATACCATTTCTATAAGTTCAATCATTATTATCCCCCTTCTTGTTTCCAACAGGATCCTCGGGGTTCTAACAGTTATCAAAAAAAAACGTGAAGACCTCTTTGGACAAAATGATTACGACAATATTATTACATTCGCTAATTATACATCCATAACACTTGACAATCTCCTTACCTATCTTGAGCTTCAGGATAAAAAGGAACTTGAAAGGGAAGTCGGCGTCGCCGCAGATATTCAGCAAAAGCTTTTACCCAGAAAAATTCCGAAAATTCCGAATGTATCGATCTCTGCCTTTTCCAATCCTGCAAAGGGTGTCAGCGGGGATTATTATGATATAATTAAGATCAAGAAAGATAAAATTTCCCTTGTCATGTGCGATGTAGCAGGTAAAGGAGTGCCTGCTTCCCTTGTTATGGTTATGATAAGATCTATAATACACCTTATCTCAGGGGCAGACAAAAGTGTCTCGACAATCGTTAGATGGATCAACAGGGGTGTAACAGGACAGATCGATATTGATCATTATGCTACACTGTGCTACCTTTCTTTTAACCCTGAGACCTATGAAATTAATTTCTCAAATGCAGGGCACCATCCTTTGCTCATATACAGAAGCAAGTCGGGCACTTTTGAGAGTGTTGATACGGAGGGCTTGCCGATTGGAATCGAACGGAATTCGGAATTCGGCGAAAAGAGTGTTATATTGGAAAAGAATGACATAGTCTTGCTGTATACAGATGGTATCATAGAAGCCATGAATCTTGCCGGAGAGCAGTATAGTTACGATTCGCTTCTGGATATTGTTGCCAAAAATTCGAAAAAAACGCCCGGAAAGTTAACAAAGGCAATTCAGGATGACATGGAAAAATTTGTTGGAAAGGCACAGCAACATGATGATCAAACACTACTGGTGATGAAAATCGGTTAGAAATATTGTATTTTATTCAGAAAATTAAAATGGTAATTGACAGATAGCGTGTTTTTATTAAAATGTAATAAATGGCGCATGACATTTCCTGTGTGTTATCGAAAAAAAGGAGCAAACTATGGAATTGAAGATAAGAAAGCACTCTGAAATATATATCGTTGATGTCGTTGGCGAGATGGATCTTTACAATTCTTACAAACTAAAAGAACTGATAATGAAGATGCTGGAGAAAAAAGTTGAATCTTTTGTGATTAATCTTGAAAAAGTTGAGTACATAGACAGCAGCGGTATCGGAGCATTGATATATATCTGTTCAACTCTAAAAAAAATGAACTTAAAACTTTTCATTGTGCATATACATGGGTCTGTTAAAAAAGTTATTGAACTTACAAAGCTCATGGGGTACTTCCCCATAGCAAACACTGTAGAAGATGCCATACAGCAGTTACAATAAAAATCGAGGAGGAAGATTTTGCCGGTTCAAACAAAACTTATAGTGGATGGAAAAAACAAGCTTTTCGACAAAACAGGCATGCAGTATAAGGAGTTTCCAAGTGATTTTCGTCAGATCAGGTATTTTACCCTGGTTATTATCCAATCTGCCCCCCCTGAGATCAAAGAAATTAACCTTCTTGAACAGCAGATAAGTGAGATTATAAAAAATGCCGTAAAACACGGCAACAAAAAAGATAAAACAAAGAAAGTAAAAGTCTGGTTTTCCTTCAGCAAGACACGTGCCCGTCTCATCGTAGAGGATGAGGGCGAGGGATTTAAGGATCTGGAAAAATGGAATGAGTTTAACAAAAAGCGTGTAAAATGCTTTAAGGAACAGGATTTTGAAAATCTTGCGAACTTTGTAGCCTATACTACAAAGGACAGCGATGAAACTGATGGGGGAAATGCCTTATTTGCCGCTCTTGAGTACTGGGATGGCGGACTTTTCTATAACGATAAAAAGAATTCCATCGCAGTTCTTAAAAAATATCAACAGCCGAGAATAGGGATAAGTATAAACAAATAGAGCATCCGATCTCCTTTGCTACAGCTTAAGCTCCGGGGGAAGGGAGCCCCCTTCCCATAGCTGGCCATCCAGGACAGTGTATTTTCTTCCGTAGATATAGTCGAACAAAAACCTGAAATCCTCCGGTTTGACGTTCATGAATTGAAGACCATAGTATGACATGTCTTTATCGTTAAATTTTCTCATTACCTGGGAACCTGCAATGATTTTTCTATGGCCGATAGTGAATTCGATGTCAATATCCGTATATATGAACAACGATGTTTTTAATTCCCTGGAATTATGGGCAAATAAAACCCCCGAGGTACTTATGTCAATAATCCTGGCATTGTAATTCTGGATTTTGGATCCTTTATTATCAAAATAACCGTTCATTTTTAGTGAATAGGTCAATACTTTTGAAAATTCCGTAATAAAATCAAGAATATCTTTTGTGATTTTCTTCTCCTTATCGGTACTGTACACATGAATATATCCGATTACATATTTATGGTAGAGAACAGGGCAATACAGCTCTGAAACTATACCCTTCTGTGCAGCCTCAGCCATAATAAACGATATTTTCTCTTCTATAAGATCAGGCTCGATTCCTCTTTCCCTGCCTTCTTCTATTAATAGCTGTTTTGTTATTACTCTACCTGGAAGCCCGGAATCATCATTTTCTATAAAATCAGATAGAGAATCCGGGATAAACAAGACTTTTCCTGTCCTGACAACTATTTCTTCAGCATATGTGTCAGGTTTTCTCTGACGAAACATTACAATTTTACTATCCGTTGCAACCTTCCCGGTTTTTCCCCTGAAATCTTCCATCAAATCCCCGATACTGGAAATATCAAATTCTTTCGGAGGATTCACCGCCCCCTCTATTTCCGCTCCTGTCATGGGAAAATCCAGCTCAACATTCTTCGATTCAAGCTTAAAGGATATTTTAATCTCATTGTGCGGCCTAACCCTTTCATATTGGCGCTTGAGATTTTTGTATATCTCTTCAGGATGTTTGATCTTCAGCACCCTTTCTGAAGTTCCCAGCACTATTGTTTTGAATGTCATCACATGTTTAAAATAAGACAGAAAGATATTAATCTCCATTTCCTTATCAATTCCATCCCAGGAGGAATCAATTGCTTCCAGAGTAATAATTTCATTGCTATAATCACTTATCAATCCGTCAATTTTTAATTTCTTTGAGTGAATACTTAATGGAATTTTCTTCTCACTTAAACTTTTTATGATAAATTCCATCTCCAGTCTTCCAAGTTTAGTCCCCATGCCTACACCCTACAACTCAAGATTTCTGTAGAGAGCCGGTTCAAACACCTCTCCCTTACTGTCATATTCAACAGCAAGCTGCGAAAAATCGGCATTTATATCAGTTATGAGCCATTTCCCATTTTTTTTCTCCAGATACACCTCCCCCTCTGCCCTCCCCGCCTTACCGTACATTCTGATATTTGCACGGGCAGTTTTCTCAGTTGTCAAAAAAACAAGCCCGAACCTGGTTTTCACCGGTATATTTCCATTCTCGACATGGAACAGTAAAGATCTTTTCACAGCAGAAAGCCATTCGCCGTGGATCTTTGACGTATTTATAATTCCCCTGGAAAGAGAATAAAAAAAAGCATTTAAAGAGACCATAATCTTCTTTTCATCAGCGCCCTCAGGATATTCATTCTGCAGCAACCCAATTTTGTAATCTTCCGGGAATACCGGAGCCTCGTTCCTTTTTGACAAAAGAGATGTATCCTGACCGGAATCATCCGTTTCAATATCATTTTCAGCCGTTTCTTCAAATGGAGACTCATCCTCAGGAGTTCCAATTGGAATCGGTTCCAGATTTTCTTCCTGATCGATAGACAACTCTTCATCTTTATTTTCGGGTAATCTTTTCTCAATAAGATTTTCGCTGTCTTTTTTTTTAAACTCAGCTTTTTTTGTACAGCCTGTAATAGCAGCAAAAAAAATGCAGATTATAAATACCTTCCTTACCATTGTTAATTATTTATCAGAAGATAGGCAATCTGTCAAACCTGCTGAAGGGGTAATTCCCAGAATCATTATGGACCTGAAAAGCAGAGAGAGGCCAAAAAAGTATGGACATATATAAAAAAGCAGATATAATTCCACAAAAGGAGAAATTACTATTGTCTGACAAAAAAAAAATAGCTAACTATTTAACAAATGATTTCAGGGAACCTGTTAGAGATCCAATATGGAAAAATATCTTTTTTCCCGTTCCTTTCAAAAAAATTATACATGAACCCGCTTTTCAAAAACTCCATAATATTAAACAACTGGGACCTATCTTTCATATTTATCCAGGAGCCACACACACAAGATTCAGTCATTCCCTTGGTGTTTTTAATATCGCAAGAAAGATGATTCAGACCTTACTTCGTTATAAAGAACTTGATTTTTTGACATTCGAAGGTCTAAAGGCATTCCTATGTGCTGCATTACTCCATGATATCGGACATTTCCCTTTTGCTCATTCATTAAAAGAACTCCCTCTGAAAGATCATGAAAAACTTACATCTGAATTAATACTCTCAACACCATTGAAAAAAATTATTGAATCCGGTATAGGAACCGATCCTGATCTAACCGCTGCTATAATCGATACCACGCTTAATTCCGACAACGAGGAAGTTCTATTCTTCAGAAATATCCTTTCAGGGGTTCTTGATCCCGATAAACTCGACTACCTTAACCGTGATGCCTATTATTGCGGTGTTCCATATGGCATACAGGACAGCGATTATATCCTTAACAAAATAATCCCGCATAGAACACACGGCATAGCCCTTGGAATTGATGCCCTGGGAGCCGTAGAGAACATCCTCTTCTCCAAATATTTGATGTACAAGGCCGTCTACTGGCATAAAACTGTTAGAATTGCCACGGCTATGATAAAGAAAGCAGTATTTGAAGGACTAGAAAATTCAATTATCCGTCCTGAAGATCTTTATGGACTTGACGACAACACTTTTTATAAAAAATTCGGGACTTCAAAATACGAGCCTTTTAAACTTATAAAGGACGTTTCCGAACGGAACTTTTATAAATGCATATATGAAATCCCGTTTTCTCAATCAAACCCGGTACATAAATCGCTTATCAATCTTACAAACAGAGCCGAAATGGAAAAAGAAATTTCCCTCGCCTTTAAACTCCGGGGAAAACCCGGGATTTCTCCTTATTCCGTTATAATTGATATCCCTGAGGACATCTCCTTTGAACTTGAAGTTCCTGTTAAAATAGATGACACCTTTGCAGATTATTCCAGTTCAGGATCCGTCTTCACCCCTCCTGTTATAAACGGATTTGTTACGGCCATCAGAAAAATCCGTATTATCGCTTCTGAATCTCTAGCTAAAAAAGTCAAAGGGGGCAAAGAATTAGCAAAGTGGCTGAATTAAACGATCTGATCAATAATCACATCCCTCCATGGCTGAAAAAATTCATAAAAGGTGCCGGACGGGGCATTAATGAATTTAACATGATAAAAAACGGCGACAGAATTCTCCTCGGGGTCTCCGGGGGTAAAGACTCATTATCCATGGCCATCGCTTTGAGCCTGAGAAAAAGATGGCTTCCGATAACATACGAATTATCCGCTATTCAGATCGAATGGAAAGAGCTGCCCCTGTCTACAGAAGAACGTGATAGTCTATTTGCTTTTTTCTCAAATCTCGACATACCGTTCAAAATTATCAATGCTGAAATGCGGCCTGAATCTTTTAAAGGAAAATTCAATTGTTATTTATGTTCAAGAAACAGAAAAAGAATTCTTTTCACTGAAGCAGAAAAAGCAGGTATTGACAAGATAGCCCTGGGGCATCATCTTGATGATCTGATTGAAACAACATTGATAAACCTGTTTTTTCGCGGGAATTTTTCAACCATGATGCCGGTTCAGAGCTTTTTTAAGGGGAAGCTACGGATTATACGCCCGCTTTGCAGGGTAAAAGAGCAATCAATTACAGGTCTGGCAAGAAAAATCAACCTGCCTGTAATATCCACGGATTGCGGTAAAAAAGAGTCAAACATACGAGAACAGATAAAACCCATCATAAAAAGCCTGTTACGTATAGACAAACATCTTCATAACCATATTTTCAATGCCCATTACAATATTAAAGAAAATTATCTGCTTTCATGGTTGAATCAAAAATGATTCTACCCTATATTTTATAGAACAGGAATGATTACTGGTACTGTATTATCATTACTTTGCACTTAAAATCGTTGGCTATAAGGAATTTTTAAACAATGATGAAACACACGAAATTGATGAAAGAAAGAATACGGAGAGTAAGAGTTTTATTTAAGGAATTGGGTTACAACTTTAAAGAAAGTGAAATCCATGAAAATTCATATTCTGCCGGCTTCGAATATAAGGAAGAATTCATTGGGGGAATATATATCGATAAAGATAGCAAGTTCATGGAAATAGCCTTCAGTTTTTCATTCTCTTCTCATCTGGGATCATTTATCCAGAACAAATTAGAGGATATGTTGAGGACATGTTATGAATTCGGGTGCTATCTGAACCTCTTTAACGCCGAAGAGGAAATTGCCTTTTCGGTTTTCTCAAAAATTTATTACGTTGGGTTGAATTTTTATTCATTAAAGGAAACTATAAAAGACTTCCAGCTCTGTGTTGATTCAATAAAAGATATAATCAAATTTGAGGATGATGAATAGAAATATTATACTTAATATGTTGGGTGCAATACTTTAATCTCGCAAATGCAAAAAAGCAGGAGGTGGGAATGCAAATCCATAATCTCATGGAAGACAGGGTGATTGAAGAAGTTCATAACTTTTTCGATGACATTGACACGGACGCCTCTACAAGCGGTATATGCACATGTTATCAATGCCGCCTTGATGTAGTATGCTTTGTATTAAATAGAATTTCTCCTCAATATGTAATTTCGGGAAGGGGGTTAGCCCACACTTCTCAGGACTACCAGCTCCATTTTCAAAGAAAAGCGGATGTCGCTTCATTAATCAATGAAGGGATAAAAACCGTATCAAAAACAAAACGGCCCCACTTCCTGCACTCAAGGGATGAGGAATTGCCCTTTCCTTCCGGGCCTGTATTCAATTTCCCTACAATCATCGGGAAATTGCTTAATGGAAAGAATTTTGAACCCCTATCGAATATTGAAATCGGCCTCTATCTTGACAACAAGCTTTCGAGAATGATAAACCCCAGCTGGGAAAATCCCTGTAGAATTGATAGTAAAACAATTGGAACATTCCTTTTCTGGAATTATCCTCTAAAAGCAAAGCATGAAAATGAAATCTCTACCTTTCATTTTGAGTTGCGCGTTAAAGAAACAGGATATGAAGAACTGCATCATTACTTTGAACTTGAATTAACCTCTGATAGTAAATTCAGAGATACTTTTTATGGACAGAAGACATTCAAGCTGAAAAATCTCCACCTGTTTCCTGCATAAAAGCAGGGCTTTCCCTTGAAAAAAAAAGAGAATGATGAGATAATTTAACTGCGTAAGAAACTATTACTACCGTATGGGAAGTTACTCTTTCTGGATAGAGTGTAGAATAGGCTGAGAGGAAGGAAATATGCCATATAAGCTGGATGGGGCGAAGTTTGGGACAATCGAAGATTTAATACAGGCTCTTTACCCCCTTTATTCCGACAAAATGTCCGAAGAAGAATTTAAAAAATACGTAGAAGAAAACGCTGAGAAAAGCTAAACCCAGAATAATAAAAAAGTTACAAATCGAATAATATTTCGCTACCTGCAGATCCGGAAAATGGGAGAAGGGATTAGCTCTGTGCTGAGTATATCTCGACATCGAAAAGCCTTCCGGGAGATATTTCCTCGACAAAATGTAGAACCTTATGGAGAACGGATTCTCCGTATATATGGGAGTTGGATACTACCGCACCTCCAATAACAGCAAAAGAACGGGATTCAGGGACACCCACTTCAGAAACGGATATTCTATACTTTTTTGTAATTCTATCCTTGATGGAATTAACGATTTTACGCCTGTCTTTTATCGATTCCATCGGGGGGAGATCAATCTTGAACTTTATAATGGAAATCACCATATGGTCTCAATATACAATCGTAGCAAAAGCTATTTCAATATGTTGTCAACATCCTCAATCGACAATTCGAGAGGAACCTCATTTCTCCTGTTCCTGTCCTTTAAGGGCAAATACACCCTGTTAAATAATTCAGAAAGCTGGAAAATATCATCATCCCTGTATTGATCCGGAATCTTTACCTCAAAATTATATCCACTCTCTTTTATCCCTCTACACATGATATGGATAGGATCAGTAACTGTCATGGCAAAATGGGGGCTGTAATACACAAGGATTACAAAGACCATTACAATAACAATGGCAAAAAACATTATGTTTTCTCCCGCCTGCCCGGCATGAAGAGCTCTAATATCGAAAAAAAATTCAAAATTATCCCTTGTGTTATATATCCGGGCAGACTCTTCAAGGCTAAAATAACTATAGTCTTCATTTTTAAAACCAAAATGATCGGAATAATAATTAACATCGTATTTCAAATAGATTTTTTTTCCATTCCTTTTTATAGCTATAATATCGGAGTATCTGGCGAAATCATCCATACGCCCTTTTTCGAGGTATAATTTCTTACTTAGAACCGTCTCAATGGCAATCTTATGTTTTCCTCTATAGTCCTTTCCTATAGAGGGGAAAAAGGAAAGATTTGAAAAGATTGTGAAAATAAACAAAACAAAAACCAGAGAAGAAATGCATAGAGCCGTAATTTTCCCGATATGGCGCTGAACCATTTTTGAATCGATATGCTTTATCTGTTTAAATATCTTTAGTACTCTTAAAAGTCTTAATATTCTTGCTATCCTTATGGCTTTGATTACCTTTAGTATGTTGAAAAAATTCCCGCTAAAACCGGCCAGAATGCCGGCCTTTGTAATTATAGTCCAGACAACCGGCCCGGAACTAAAAAGGAGCAGGGGCACAGATGCAATGAAATCTATCCAACCCTTTTTATAAAAAATATACTCCTTAACCTTACCCCTGTAAATGGCGAAACCCATACGAAAAAGGAACTCAATAGTAAAAATTATATCAAAAACCAATCCGGCAAAGAGTAAGTAATTCCTCCAGGGAATCGTCCAGTCCAGAAGAACTGAAAAATCTTCCATGAACGTCTGAATAAGAACGAGAAAAATCGCCGTTATAATGAAGGTTTCAAAAAATGAAACTATTCTTTTGCCCATATTTTACCTACCACCTGTTTTCGGAAGCCATATTATAAAAAGCATCCAGCATCTTGACATCGTAACCATAGTACTTGTAGTTCCTTCTGGCTATACTGAACCAGCTCTTATCTGCTGTATCGGCGCCCCTGTCGGTTTTAATCCCGGGAACAAAACCACGGCATCTCGCCGACAGCAATGTAGTTATTCTGGCAGTGGCCTCTATAAATCGATTTTCTATAAAAGAAACATTGCTGTTAATGGCTGATTTCAATACCTGCTCCGGTATGACAGAAAGCTTATCTCTTACAACCTGAAATACTTTTTCTGCAAACCGATTTTGAACAAGCCCCGCCGAGACTTCATGTTGGTTCCGGGAATCCGAAACAGGCAAAAGAAAAACAATAGGCTTAAGAATCATCGAAAGCTTTAACATGTTTCTTATTTCATTTTTACTCATTTTCAGGCGCTGAACCTTTGTTAGTTCGAAATGGACATATTTCCTTGATGCAAATATTTCTTCAATGTACCTGTCAATAAATCCATACTTAACAGCCCCCAATATTCCAGGAAAGGACTTCCTTGCACTATGCTTTTTCAGAAGTTCTTTAACAAAACCAAAAACCTTTGCCTTTATTTCCTGTAAAGGCATATTCTGATGACGCAAGAATGAGATAAAAGATAAATCCAGATCATAAATAAGGTTCTTGAGAATGGGAAGATATTCCTCATCTGTAATCATGTACAGAGATTTAAGGAGTAACAAATATATCTCACCCCACTTTCTACCGGGGAAAAAGCCCGCTGAAGACAGGGTCGGGTATAACTGAGAAGAATTAACCCCCAGAAACTGTATTATCTGTTCTTCCCTCTGCATCGGGGTATATCCCTGCAATGAGGGATTACCCAGCAAACGCCTGATAAATTCCGAGGATTTTTGTAAATCTACATCCATTTTTTCCATTTTCGGCATATAGATACGTTTACATGACCGAAGATTTTCCAAATAATAAAAATAATGAGAATCAATTTCCTTCTGTACATGATCATTATTCTAAATATATCTATTTCTGTCAAACCCCAGGAAGAATCGGTCAACGAGACAGAATCGCAGACTGAAACCGACAATTCAGCTACTGAAACAGAATCCTACTCAGAGGATGAAATAGATGAAATTAACGAAGAATCAAAGATAATAATCTCCAATGAATCTATCCCATCTACAATTTTTGATACAAATGGGAATACCAATGTCGATCTTTTCATTACAGGTTTCTGGAATCTTTCACTTACAGGAGGAACTACCTTCAATGGGAGCAAATCCGATGAAAATAGTTTTTATTCAGCCTTCCCCGAGATATATCCGGGAATCCGTTTTGTACAGGTGCCGGATTTAACCCTGTCATTGTGGCTTTATGACAGGGTTTTTTTTGAAACTACATTCGTTGACAACAGCGATTCTAATACATACCTCTTCGGATATAACGGAAAAGAGGATGAATTTGTCCAGTCGATACGCCTCGGAAATAAAGATATCGGGATTTCAAATTCAAGTTTTTTAAACATCCCCGAGGCTCCAAAGAATTCAATAGGAATTACAGGACGTTTCCAAACTACCGTCTCCGAACACGAAATTCTATTCAGGTTTGATCCTTCAAAGACGAGGAAGAAAATTTTTACCGGAAACAATGAGGTCCTTGAAGAAATTAAGCACCCTGGAGATTATATCAGGGGCAGATTTTTCAGACTCCCTGATAATGATATAGAAGACCTTGAGATATATATTGAAGACGACCATGGCTCCTATCCCGGAGGAGGGATCCTGTACAGAAAAGCCGATGAAGACGATGTTATTATCGACAAAGGAGAGGGCATCGTCTTCTTCTATAAGGAACTAAAATCCAGAGCCGCTGTTTTTTATACAAAAAACGGCAGCTCTGTCGGTGACAACAGCCTGGGGAGAAATACCCTCTGCGGAACCACCGGAAACACTACAGATGATGATATCGATATAGCAGCACCTGCGGAAGACTTTGACTGGAGCATAACCTATCTTGGCGAAGCTATGACCAGCAGGCAGATAACAATAAATTCAAAAACCTGTCTGTTGATTTACGATAAAGACACCTTCTCTCCCTTTGAATCATGCAATCAATACGAATCATCAAGCGATATACCCGGAGCTTCATGGCGGACAAAACTCCTGCTCGTAGAAAAGGGAAGCAACTCTTCTGCAGGAGATAATTTTGAAATAGAAACGGTCCCCGGAGAGAAAAGAATTATCGTATACGGGGATACCGGCACAAACCCCAGATCTTTTAAAAACCAGTATCCCTTTGCCTCAAAACAGGATTTTCTCTATTCCCCCGCCAAAAACCACAATCCGGGGTTTATAACAAAGGAGGTTTATATCCGTATACTCAATCCCTCCGGGGGATATTACCTGGAAAACGATATCCTTGAGGGCTCGGTAAGAATAAAACGTAACGGGTTTGAAATCCACAACTTTACAGTTGAACCCTCAGGAGAGATAATAATTCACTCAAAAATACTCCCCGATGACAAAATAGAAATCAGCTATCAAACCTCATCGGAATTTGGGGGAGGAGATATTCTCTTCGGCCTGACAAACAAATTTTTCCTAAACCCAAAGCTGGAATTTGATATAGCAACAGGAATCCGCTGGAGTCTCCCCGGAGATTATTCAACGGAAATTGAGGACAGCCCGGGATCGGTTCTTATATCAACAGGCCTGAAATATGAAAGCGAAAACCTCCTGACGGATATTGATGCGGGGATATCCTTTGTAACATCCGACACCACCGGAGTCTTTAGAATCTTTGGGATGGAGGGTCAGGGGCTTAACGTTCCCCTTCCTGCAAATTACGAGGGCTCCCCATTCTATGGCGAGGATACATCTTCCGTAAAAGAGATTAACGAAAATGATGCCTCCGTCCCCCCCGACAAAAAACTCATGGAGGAATACAGCGAAGTAAAATCCCTGTTCCACTCCAGAGGCGGAGAGCAAAAAATCCTCGAAATTGAATGGGCAGCCCCGGTTCCGGGAAACAACTGGACTGTAAGGGGTTACAGCAGCCCCGCCCCTCTTGACAAATATAAGGAACTAAACCTCTACCTATGCCTCCCGTCTCTTTCCGCATCGGGGGTTCCCCGTTTATTTATCGCACTAACAAACAGCGACAACAAGGGCGTAAAATGTGATTTTCTCCCTGTCCAGAATACTCGGTGGCAGAAACTATCCATAAATCTTGAAAACAGGACAGTCTCGCTCGGTGGACAGATTATTTCAGCCAATCTTCAGATTGACAAGTCCGCACATAATGTATCAAAACTTGAAATTACCATGAACGGCACCGATGGCGGAGCCCTGTATATTGATGAAATCCATCTTAAGGAATCGGTTACAAATATAACTGCCGGAACAACCCTGGACTTTCAGTGGCATGTCCCGGGAGCGATTCTCGGAGTACCCGAAAAATCCTATTTTGGTAATTTCTACCTGAAAGAATTATTCTCTTACAAGGGCAATGGTTTTGCCTCCGGTTTTGACAACTCTCCAAAAGAACAGGAAATCCGCTCCTTTAGCGAAGTGGGAGCTGATCTCTTTTTCTTCAGACTGGAGACCAAACTTGGCCTCGCATGGCAAAAACCGGATTTTTTTACCTCGGGAAGCCATGAAATCAAAATACCCCTGAACCGGGAGGTTTTTGGTTTCATAGATTCATACAGCGAAAATGATGATGATGGATATTTCTCAATGTCAAGGAGTAATTCGATTTTTATATCACGCCCCGGTCTATACTCGGCTCGCTTTAATACGGAAACCATTGATGTCGATTCTCTTCTTGCACAAATGTGGAAATGGGATTTCCTTTCCTCCTGGAAATCCTATTTCCAATTCTATGCGGATTCGGAATTAAGAAAAGCCTCAAAGGAATACAGGGTAGAAGATGATTTTTATCTAAAGGACTGGATCAAAAACTATTCCCTCCTAATTCCATATGAGGGGGACAGTCTGGCAGAAAGAAGCGGGGAATTCAATTTCTCAGCCGAATTAAACACAAAACCCGTTGGTTTTATATTCCAGCCCGGGCTATCT
>CAZEKV010000049.1:0-15252 GCA_964512945.1 uncultured Spirochaetales bacterium
AGAATTCTCTTGTTCCAAGGTAGGGCTGGTAAAAACACTGTCCTTTCCTTGCCCTTCTGTTAAACATATCCAGATGCTTTCCTTTATTCTCTCCATCTCCGTTAACCGATTCAAAATGGGCTTCAATTGCATAACAGACATCACGAAGAACCATTGCTGCTCTCTGTTGCCTGTTCTTTGGATCGTCAACAAAAACTTCGATGGGCGCCCCCTTTTGCATTCCCTCGTTGATTGCTCTAATGGAAAGCTTATTTCCAATCTCGTTACGACGTATGTTGTCAAACTTAACAGGATTTATTACATGAATTCTGTCAATAATCCACCTTATGGAAGGTTTCCAGTAGATAGCCTCAATAACAGCTCTCGCAGCGGAAGGAGTCATCACATCATAACTAACCCTTTCTACTTTCATCTCCGGTCTGGTAAAGCAAGCATAATCACCCCAAACCTTAATCTTGATACCATAGCTCATCTGCATCTCCTCTTAACAACTACATATAACTTTATTCATAATATCAGACTCTCCGTTCTCATATATTCCGGGCTATCAGTGGTTAACCCTACACTTTCTTTGTAAATATCGCTGTTTACAAGAATCCAGTACTGCCCGTCATCAAAGACATCCTGGATTGCCCCTGCTTCAGCCAGTTCACCAAATACATTTTTACGTAATTGCACAGAAAACCGTTGAGAACGTTTCTGAATTTCACGAGGTAAAAAAAATTCTTCTATCGATAGATATTTCAACTTTCCCGACATTTCCTCAAGTTTTCTCACTAATTTTTTACCAGCCTGTCCATAAGGTATTATCACAGATTGGTCTTCATTCTGTATTATCTTAAAGGCTCTTGAAATATCCTTGAAAGATATATGTTCAGGTTTTGTCCGCAGCATAGACATAATTTTATGCTTATCCATATTATGTCCATTATTCTGCTTCCAGTAAAAATCCCTGAAATATTCGGTTACAGCATCCATAGACAGGGGATCAGAAGTGTATTTCCCAAGAGTTCTTTCCCCCGATTCCGCCGATTGTCTTAAATACCCGACAGGAGGCTTACTTTCCCCTTTAAAAACAAAAACACTACCTTTATCAAGTTTTCCATTGCGGTTACACCGCCCGGCGGCCTGTGCGATTGAATCAAGACCGGCAACTGCCCTGTAAACAACAGGAAAATCTATATCAACCCCCGCTTCAATAAGCTGTGTACTAACAACCCTGCATGATTCTCCTTTGTCGAGACGAGCTCTAATTTTATATAGGATTTCTCCCCGATGCATGGGACACATCATAGTTGAAAGATGATAATTAGCATCATCTTTTGTAATTTCAGCGAGTCTCACCATAATTTCTCTTGCATCCTTGCGGGTATTGACAATGGTAAGAATTTGCTCATACTTCGCCATATGCTTGGCAATATCGACCGAAGTAAGATTTTCTTTAAGCAAGTTTACTTGAACCCGTTTAAACTGATTATAAAGTTTCTTCGGATCAGGAATAATCTCTCTTACATGAGCAATAGCACTTCTCCCAAGAATTAATTCATTAGAAAGTACCGGCTGTGTTGCCGTACATAAAACGGCACTGCAGCCATAATTAGTTACCAGTTCTTTAATAACTCCCAGTACAGGTTTTAAATACTCAGTCGGAAACATTTGTACTTCATCGAAAATAATAACACTGTTGACTACATTGTGAAGTTTTCGGCAGGAAGAACTCCTGTTGCCGTAAAAAGACTCGAAAAACTGAACATTTGTGGTCACAATAATCGGTGCATCCCAATTTTGTGAACTCAGTCTATTTAAAGGTGTTTCTTTATCAGGATCAAGATTACTGTGATGTTCAAGCACATTTTCAAAACCGAAGATTTTCCTGAATATATCAGCATTCTGTGTTATTATGCTGGTGTAGGGAATAACATAAATCACTCGCCTGAGATCGTTCTTAACCGCATGGTCCAGGGCAAAAGCCATAGAAGATAATGTTTTCCCCCCACCAGTGGGGACGGTTAAAGAGAACAGTCCCGTCTCGCTCTGAGAGGCAGTTCGGCACCATTTAAGTATGTCTGCCCTTTTTTTGTTAATAGCTGTGTCTGATTTTAAGGAAGGAAGATACTCATTTAATTTTGTACGTAAATCGCTCAAAGAAACTGCATTTTTGACTCTCTGGTCGTTTTGTTCCGGAGACATGAATGATTCAGTATCGAGAAAATCCCCATCCACCAAACAAGAATAAAGCATACGAATAAGAAAAGGGAGATTTAAATTTGTTCCAGCACTTTTAACTGGCCTTAAATCCATTAGATCTAAAATTTCAGGTAATTCCACACCAGGAAGACTTTTTTTGTACTCCTCTACCTCTTTCATTAGTCGTTTGTGAAGGCAGCTATCCATTTCGTCATATCCATTTGGTAGACCGCCATGATGACCGGCTACAATATAAGCAAGGATATGACCGTAAGCTCCATATTTTTCAGATAGATATTGAGCTCCGGCTGTCGAATGGTCAACGTGCGGGTCGACATATACCTCTGGCTTATAACCGCTCTGACCTGCTATTTTCATTTGAAAAGCCTGTGAAGCTTTTCCAAAATCGTGAACCCTGCCAAGCAGTCTTCCAATTTTTTCCAATCCAAAAGCAGCCGCAAACTCAGCAGATAGTTTTGCAGTTCCTTCCAGATGCTCTTTTAAAGAGTGAATCTTCCAGGCTCCGTCTTTCTCCTGTTTTACATGAGCAAGCAACTTTCCCGCCATATATCCGCTCTTTCTCCTTTGATAACCGGAATCCTACCCCACCCCTGTTGCAGCTACTGCAACAAAACCAAAAAAAACTCAAATTCCATAAATTTTTTTCATTTTTTTTACTTCTTCTATTAACGTAAGTCTTAAATTTTCAGGTTTAACAACCTCAACATCACTACCCCATCCCCTTATCCACGGAAGCATTTCCTCTGGTTCGGTAATTTTATAACTTGCCAGAACGGAACCGTCCGGTTGATCGTTAATAATCTGGCTGCTGTGCCAGACCGTTTCCTTGACCCTCCTTGAAACTCGACTGGAAAATCTCAGAACAACATCAACCGGATTCTTGTCCCCACACCAAACATTCCATGCATTTTTCAACTTCTCTTCCCATACGGGGAGTTTGTCGGTTTTGTAAATTTTATCTGTAATAACGGCATTAGAAACCCTATCAATCCTGAACATGCGAACTTCATTTTTCAATGGACAGTAACCAAGTGCAAGGATCGTCTGACCGGCGCTATGGGGGAGAAAGAGAAATATTCCGGCTTCATAAAAATGCAGAGCCTTTTCTTTAGTGCTTCTATATTGAAATCTGGCAAGTCGATTTTTAGTCCAGGAAATGGAAAAAATATCCATAGTTCTTCTAAACTCTTTGTCATCGGTTTTGAATCCACAATCAAGATTATTGCTGTCCTTAAACATCTGATTGGCAATACTTTCAGAAATATTTTTTATAGACAATCCCAGCTTTCGGATAGCAGATGCTGCTATTGTGCTCTTTCTATCAACCTGGCTGCTTATTAATTTACATGCAAGATAGACATAAACTGCTTCATTTCTGGTAAATCGAATATTATTCAAATATGAACTTTTATCAATAAAAAGGTAATTATCATCATCTTCTTGAACTGGAACGTCCATTAAAGATAATTCATCTATATCTCTCGTAATTGTCGATGGATCAACATTGAACCTTCTCGCTATTTCCGCTCTCTTTATTCCTGAACTGGAAAGTATCAAAGCTTCCAGACGGATCAAGCGTTCAGCTTTGTTTATTGCAGCACACATATTTTGATCCTTTCAATAACTCTTTTAGAAAATCAAGACTGTTCATTCTATCTCTATATTCTCAATAAAGCAAATAAAAAAAAATAATTTTTGTTATCGCTGCACAGATGAAAAGTTTTATCGCCCCTGACAAAGCTTAGAGTTTCAATCTACGTCGGCCCCCGCAAATTCGCAATACTGCCCCCCCGAAATTCGCTATCTTGACCCCCTGAAAAACAATCAAGCCCGTCCCCCGCAGCCGGGGCGACCGCAGGGGAAGAGTGTTACAGCGCAGACCCTCATACTTTGGGCGGCTACAGATACAGTTGTTTATATTTATTGTATTATTTCTTCACATTTACTATTAGCATATA
This sequence comes from uncultured Spirochaetales bacterium, assembly GCA_964512945.1. Lineage (GTDB taxonomy): Bacteria > Spirochaetota > Spirochaetia > CAZEKV01 > CAZEKV01 > CAZEKV01. Next base: position 4,167 of record CAZEKV010000049.1, read on the forward strand.
TTATTGTCGCTTTGATTAATTCTTTCCCAGGTGATCCAAAATTCAAAATTAAATAGGCACCATCAGATAAATTATATCGAAACATTATTACACCTGATCCTTCGGGTGCATCGGGTTCACCTATTTTTTCTACAATTTCATTATAAGACATACCTTTAGTTAGAAAATGAAAATTATATCTATTTAATTTTTTGCTTTGATTATTTGACATTTCATTATCTCCTTGCTCGATAATTTCATTTTTTATACCTTGTTTTTGATTACTATTACATGTACAACTTAAAAAAATGATTATTACTAAAAAGAATGTTGACTTTAATTTTACCATACAATTTACTCCTCTGACCCTACCCCGCCTTTCAACCACCCGCAGAATTAGTTTACAGGATAATTAACACCGCCCGGCATTTTTTCATAAAGCGACTGGAGATAATCATTAAAACTCTCGCGCACACAGGGGGCTTACGCCCCTACCTCTTTTCATTCTACAAAGAAAGTGGCTATAATGGCAGATCATGCTGACTTCCTCATAGATTAGCAACATGTTTGGAGTAGAACTTCCGTGACATTATTCTGGTACGATATTGAAACCTTTGGACGCAACCCTCAAATGGATAGAATTGCCCAGTTCGCCGGGGTCAGAACCGATGATAAATTTCAGGTTATAGAAAAACCCCTCATAATCTATTGCAGAATTACCCCGGATTATCTTCCCGATCCTGCATCATGTTTAATAACGGGGATTACTCCATTTGAAACCCTGGAAAAGGGTGTCTCTGAATACGAATTTATAAAACGAATCAATGAAGAATTTTCGAGGCCGGGAACCTGTGTCGTAGGCTATAATAATCTGCGCTTTGATGATGAATTTATCAGGAATTGCTACTACAGGAATTTTTTTGATCCATATTTAAGGGAATGGGCGAACAACAACAGTCGATGGGATATTATCGATCTTGTTCGCATAACCCGCGATCTCAGACCCGGGGGAATAAACTGGCCTGAGGATGATAACGGAAAACCGATTTTTAAACTTGAAAAACTCACAAAGGCCAACTCCATTTCTCATGAAAACGCTCATGATGCACTTTCCGATGTTCACGCAACTATCGCCCTTGCAAAACTGGTGCATAAAGCACAACCCAGACTGTTTGAATACATATTTAAAAACCGAACCAAAGAAGCAGTAAAAAAACATATCAACCTTCATACAAAAAAACCTTTTTTGCATACATCCGGTATGTTTACAACAGAAAGGGGATGCACAAGTATAGTCGTCCCCCTTGCCGTTGATCCTGGAAACAATAATTGTATTTTATCCTACGATCTGCGCTATAATCCCGAGAACCTCCTGAAACTGCCTATCGAAGAGATAAGACGATTGATTTTTACTCCGGCCGGGCAGCTGGATAAAAATGAAGAAAGAATCCACATTAAGGGGATCCATGTAAACAAATGTCCGGTAATAGCCCCCGTTTCAACAATGAAGAATCCTGAGAAACTCGGTATAGATCTCGATCAAGCCCTGAGGTATCTGAAGATATTAAAACAGGATAAATTAATTACACAAAAAATAATCAAGGTGTTTGAAAAAAAATCATATCCCGACCATAAAGATCCTGATCTTCAAATATATTCCGGGGGATTTTTCAAGGATATTGATAAAACCAATTTTGACATAATTCATAATACCAAACCGGAAAAATTATCTGAACTCCAGCTCTCCTTTGAGGACAGGAGAATCCCCGAAATGCTATGGCGTTTTATTGGACGCAACTACCCTGAAACATTAAATCCTGAAGAGCAAAAAAAATGGAAAAGCTTTTGTGCCGGGCGCATACTGTTCCCTCCGGCTGGAGATATTATGGATCTTGGCAACTTTGAAAAGAAATTAAAGGCCCTGTCCCTGAGTAAAGAAATTGATGGGGGGCAAAAAATGGTTATCAAGGAACTTGAAAAATACAAGGATTTTATCAAAAAAGAAGTACTTGACTACCCCGACTGAGGATTATTTATGGGTAAATAGAATTTCTCCCGGTTGGGCAAACGGATCATCACTATCCAAAATAAATTCAATTTTAGTAATAATCTTTGAATAAACCATCTTGTACTATAAATATTGATGGGATAGAATCAGTGCGAAATGGAGAATTTGGAGTCCCTGGATACTTGTATCCGCAACACTGTTAATAATTTTGAAAAAATAGATCTCAAGGATACGGGAAGGGTGAAATTGTTAAAGAGGAAAGACAGTAAATACCTTCTTAACAAAACAAAATTGCTTAATGTCCTCAACAAACTTGCAGGGTCTTACTTCATCCTGTCAATAGATTCAGAGGTGTTTCAACCCTACACAACAACCTATTTCGATACGGATAATTTTGGAATGTACACCTCGCATCAGAATGGCAAATTGAATCGATACAAAATAAGAAAAAGAACCTATAATCGATCGGGACAAAAATATGTTGAGGTCAAATTCAAGAATAACAAAAAGCATACCATAAAAAAAAGAGAAAAGGACACAGGCGGGAATAATTATTTTAATGAAAAAGCCTCTGCCTTTATAAAGGAACACACACCTTTCAAGCCTTCCGATATCAAAAAAAAACTTACCATCCATTATACAAGATTTACTCTCGTAGATTTAAATTTTAGAGAAAGGGTTACTATCGATGTCAATATGGAATACAGAAATGATTTAAGCAAAAAGAAAATTAACGGGCTTGTAATTATAGAGCTCAAACAGGATATAGCCCACAAAGAATCAAAAATAAAAAATATTTTGAAGGCTGAAAAAGTCTATCCCCAATCGCTGAGTAAATACTGTCTGGGGATAGCTTCTCTTTACGATAATGTAAAAAAGAACAGGATGAAAAAAATATTTTTATATATTGACAAATTAATTTCCGGAAGAATGTATAAACTAAATTGAGAATTACAGGTCTTTTTATAGGAGAAGAAGATGTTTGATTTTATAATCCACTGCGATAATCTGATAGATATAAAGAGTTTCAGCCTGCTGTTCATCCGTCTGCTTATTGATATCTGTTTTGTTACAATCCTGATCCGCGGTATTTATTATCCAATTAATAAAAACAGGGAATATATGTTTACCTTTTTTATTTTTAATATTCTGATCTTTTTTGTTTCAAGCCTTTTAAGCGGGGTAAAATTAAAAACAGGTTTCGCCTTTGGTCTGTTTGCCGTTTTTTCGATTCTTCGTTATAGAACTATACAAATCCCCATTAAGGAAATGACTTTTTTGTTTATTACAATTATAATGGCGACGATAAATTCAACCGTTACAAGGAAAATCAGCTACTTTGAAGTAATTTTTGCAAATATTGTAATCATAGTTTTTAGCTTCTTACTTGAAAGATTATGGTTAAAGCATTACATGGCCTGTCGGACAATTATATATGAGAAGATCGAACTCATAAAAGCGGGAAAGAGGGAAGAATTAATCAAAGACCTCGAAAACCGCCTTGGGCGAAAAATTATTGACATCGAAATTGGAAGGATAAATTTCTTAAGGGATACCGCCAGAATACGAATCTACTTCAAGGAGAAGTAACCATCCCGACCGGTTATGGAAATGATTTCTGACATCGATTAGATCCTATTTCCAGCTAAATAGACATTTTTTATCCATATGAAACAATGAGATAAAAACAAACGGGTTTTCCTTTTTATATAGACTAAGAATTATCAAAATGATAGTATGGTGGCCATTTAAATCGGAAGAGGATAACAGGCAATATGTGCAGAATCGGGGCATTAAAAAGTAAAAAATATATTCACCCTTCGATGGCTTTGAGGCTTATGCAGCCCCAGCAAAAAGGCCATGATAATTCCGGTTTTGCAATGGTAATGCAGGATCTGGGGGGAGTTTTTGAAGACTATAAAAACAAGCCCCTTATATCGTATTCCTGCACAACCGAGGGAGTCCGTATTGTTGAGCGTTTCATGGCTGATAAGGGTTTTTCCCTGGCTTTCCACTGGTCTCCAAAACATTGTTTTGATCCTGAGCTTGACATAGATCTAATGAAGCATTATCACTTTGAAAATTATGATTATCCGGAAAGCCATAAAACCGCTTCAGATGAAGAAAAAAATAGACTTCTCACATCTACACGTCTGGAACTAAGAAAGATCCTTAACGAAACAAATGAGGGATTTGTTTTTTCTTTCTGGGAGGATGTTCTAACATTAAAAGAGATTGGGAATCCCAGGGACATAGGAATATTCTTCAATCTCTGGAATGAGGATGATAAATTCTGTTCAAAAATTATTACAGTTCAGTGCAGACAGAATACAAACTACAGGATTGAAAGATACGCAGCACATCCATTCTTTCTCCAGGGCTACACTGCCCTCGCCAATGGAGAAAATACTTTTTATATAAAAAATAAGGAATTCCAGGAATCTCTTTTCCCCGGATATATCGGATTTGAATCGGATTCCCAGTGTTTTCTTTATACCCTTCATTATGTACACAGGGTTCTTGGATGGCCCCTTGAATACTATAAGCACGTAATCACCCCTCTCCCTTTTGACATCATCGACTCCAGAGAGGACAGGGACATTCTACTATCCATAAGGGAATCGCTCTCCAATCTGGAAATAAACGGCCCCAATACCATTATTGCCGTTCTCCCCGATGGAACAATAATAAACGTATGTGATTCTAAAAAACTCAGACCTGTTGTTATTGGGCAAACAGAGGATACCATTATAATTTCTTCCGAGGTTTGCGGGATAAATGAAATATACCCCGACAGGGATATAGAGCTTGATATATATCCTGATGAACGCGAAACAATTATCATAAATAACGATTTAAAGGTTGACCGATGCAAACAGTAAAAATAAACGATCTGACCTCCAGTGATTTCCTGTGGAAAATCAAATGGGATCCTGATAAATGTAAAATGTGCGGAAGCTGTGTTGCTGCATGTACGTTTAATGCTATAAAAGCCGGAATTGAAGGAAGAGGGGGGGTAATCTCGGAAGGGAGTGTCCCTACCCCTGTAGAAAAGAGGTATTCCATTACTGCTATCAAGCAGGTTAACACAGTCGAGAATCACTGTGTCGGCTGCGGGATGTGTGAAAAAGTATGCCCCAATAATGCAATTTTTCCGGAGCGGAACGAAAACAGCCGCTGGGAACTTATCGCCAGAAAAGGCGGCAAAATGATAAAAAGGGGGGGGAGATCAAACCTGAAAACGGGAGTAAGAACCCTCGACAAAATCGTTGTGGGGAGGATCTCCCAGATGACAGATCCCTCCCTCGATGCATTACGCCATACCTTTGATATGCTTGCCCCGTTTCGGAGAATTCTCCCCGCAAATAAACTGCCTGTAGAAATTAAGAATGGGAAAATCAAGCTTAAGAAAAAGCTCCCTCCCCTCAACTGGATATACCCTCTGATATTCGGGGATATGTCCATAGGAGCCCTCTCCACCAGGGCATGGGAGGCTATAGCAATTGCTACAGCCTATCTCAATGAACATCATAACATTCCTGTGCGGATGTGCTCGGGCGAGGGAGGGATGCCCGGAAGACTGTTAAAATCAAAATACCTTAAATATTCAATACTCCAGATAGCCTCCGGCCATTTTGGATGGAACAGGATAATAAAGGCCCTGCCTGATATGGTGGAAGATCCTGCAGGGATAATAATAAAAATCGGACAGGGAGCAAAACCCGGGGATGGGGGGCTGCTGCTCGCCCAGAAAGTGGCGGAACACATTCAGGCTATACGGGGTGTGCCGAAGTCGGATCTCCTTTCGCCCCCCAATCACCAGGGGCTGTACTCAATCGAGGAATCTGTCCAGAAAATGTTTTTATCCCTGAATGCCGCATTTAAGTTTAAGGTTCCGGTTATAATAAAAACGGCAGCCTCGGCTTCTTCGGTATCAATCTACAACAACCTCCTTAGAGATCCCTACAACATCGTCGGGGGATATCTGATTGACGGAATCCAGGGAGGGACGGGAGCCGCAAATGAAATATCTCTGGATCACACGGGACATCCTGTAGTCTCAAAGATACGTGATTGCTATAACGCAGCGGTATCTCAGGGGCGTCAGGGGCAGATTCCGCTATGGGCTGCCGGAGGGATTGGACAGACGGGAAATGCAGCGGCGGATGCCTTTAAACTCATAGCTCTTGGTGCAAACGGGGTTGTTATAGGAAAAATCCTCATACAACTCATCGGGTGTATTGGAAACGATAATGGAAAGTGCAATGCCTGCAACACGGGGCTTTGTCCTGCGGGGATAACAACACAGAACAAAAAACTTGTAAACAGACTGGATATAGATAAAGCAGCACAGAATATTGTTGACTATGTCCTGGCCTTTGATAAAGAAATGAAGAAAATGCTTGCCCCAATAGGGAACAGTTCCCTGCCTGTAGGGCGTTCTGATGCCCTTGTTTCAACCGACAGGGCAATAGCGGAAAAACTCAATATTCAATATGCGTGTTAGCACTGCAGGAGAGAAATATGCCGTATAATATCGAAACCCTGGATGGAATAAAAAGACTGTCAACACAGGAACTACTTCAGAAGATATATTCCGCTATTGAACAGGGAGAAACAGAGTTTTTTATCAATGCCTGCGGCCAGCATAATATAGGCGGACCCCTGTGGAGCGAAAAAGGGTCACTGAAATTTACAATCAAGAACCCCGGACAGAGGGTCGGCTCTATGTGTATGGATGGAACAACCATTATAGTTGAGGGCTCAGCATCGGCGGATGTGGGGTGGCTCAACGCCGGCGGTGAAATAACCGTGAAAGGCGACGGGGGGGATACTACCGCTCACTGTGCGGCCTCCGGGAATATTTACATCGGCGGAAGGGTCGGAACGCGTTCGGGTTCTCTTATGAAACACGATCCTGCCTACGAGCCCCCCCAATTCTGGGTTCTGAAGAATACAGGTTCTTTCAGTTTTGAGTTTATGGGGGGAGGAATTGCAGTAATCTGTGGGATTGGTTGTGAAAAAATTGATTCAGTCCTTGGAGACAGAGCCTGCGTTGGAATGGTCGGTGGGGTTGTCTACTTCAGGGGGAAAGCTGAAGGAATAGATACTACCACTACAAAAATAAAGGAAATTGATAAAAAAGACATGGATTTTCTCAAATCCAATATTCCTGTTTTCCTGGAAAAAATAGACAAAAAAAATTTCGAAAAAGAAATTCTACATATGTCGGAGTGGAAAAAGATCATCCCAAAAACATATGAAGAAAAGATTACAGAGAAAAGTCTTACAACTATCAGGAGCTTCAGGGACGAAAAATGGGTAGATGGGGGAATATTCGGAGATATTTATGAGGATAACTACAGTATCATAAACCTTGTAAACAGGGGAAAAGACCGTCTTCGTGTTCCTGAATGGCTGAATGCCCATTACGCATCCCCCTGCGAAGACAGCTGCCCGGCGGGTATACCGTCACAATTACGCTTTAACCTTTTGAGGGAAGGAAAATCAGAAGAAGCATACAGTACAATACTTGAATACTCTCCATTCCCCGGCTCTGTATGTGCTGCCGTATGCCCATCCCCATGCATGGATGCCTGCTCCAGATGTCTAATAGATAAACCTATTAACATCAAAGGACTCGGACATATATCAACACATACCTCCGTTAAATACCCCGGCAGGAAAACAGGAAAGAAAGTAGCGATTATTGGAGCAGGAGTCAGCGGACTTACAGCTGCATGGATATTGCGTTTAAGGGGACATGGGGTCACTGTTTTTGAAAGATCCGGTAACATCGGGGGGAAATTAGTCAACGCTGTCTCAAGAGAAAGACTTGACAGAAAAATCCTGGATTCAGAAATTGCTAAAATAAAAGCAATGGGTATAGATTTTAGAACTAATTCCAGTGTAAATCAGGAATTGCTGCAGAAAATAATAAATGATTTTGACAAGGTCATTGTTGCAATTGGAGCCTATAAACCAAAACTTCCTCCGTGGCCGGGAGTAGAAAAAATATCCCCCTATCTTGATTTCCTCAAAAAGGTGAATTCCGGGAAAAAACCCGATATTGGAAAACATGTTGTTGTGATAGGCTGCGGAAATTCAGGGATGGATGTTGTTTACGGTGCCTACGCCTGCGGAGCTGAAAAAGTTACAGCAATTGATATACAAAAACCCGCCGCTTTTGAGGAAGAAATTGATCATGCAAAGCAGCTGGGAGCAAAAATACTCTGGCCGGTTTACACCGAGGAAATAAACGATAAGGGTGTAAAGCTAAAAGACGGCAGCATTTTAGAAGCAGACACGGTTTTTGCGGCTATTGGAGAAACTCCGGAGCTTGATCATCTCCCTGAAAGCCTGGAATTCACAAGGGAAAGGGGATATCTAAAAGCCGGGAGCGGAAATAGAATATCAGAAAACATATATGCCGCGGGAGATGTGCTAAAACTGGGGATCCTTGCCGATGCTATTGGCAGTGGAAGGGATGCTGCGATCAGAATTGATGCCGAACTCAATAATAAGGAATATGCCCCGCTTCCCAAATCCCGTATACCCCAGGACCGCCTGGCTCTCGATTATTTCAATGCTGTAAAAACAAACGGGTTTGAAGATCTCCCCCAGGAAGACTACAACAGGTGTATTAGCTGTGGAACCTGCAGAGACTGTGAAATGTGTCTGAAAAGCTGCCCCGAAAAAGCTATTTCAAGACATGTAAATAAAAAAGAAAATAAATTTGAATATGTATCTGATCCTGAACAATGTATCGGCTGCGGAATCTGCGAGGGAATCTGTCCCTGTGGTGTGTGGACAATGAAGGATGCCTGAATTTTTTAGCTCGTTTTCTTGCTGTTTTATTTTTTTAACTAACAGAATTTATTAAATTGTTGTGGTAGATTATTGATACTGATCAGAATGTAACGGGAGGCTGCTTAAAAAGCAGCCCCCATATTTTCGTCTATTTATCTAATCCCCAATTCTTTTTTTAGAACGGGTAGCAGGTTGTCGCTTCCGGGGGATGTGTAGATGAGCTTGCCTGTACTTGAATCAAAAATATATGAATACCCCTTTCTTTTTGCAACCTTCTGGAGTGCATCATTTATTTTTTTCTGGAGGGGTTTCAGAAGATCCGCCTCCTTCTTTTTTATTGAAATTTGGGCATCACGCGAAAACGTCTGTATCTCCTGCATGGCGAGTTGTACTTCACGGGCTTTAACCTCTCTGGCCGTAGTATTGCCGGAGGATATCTTTTTAAAATCATTTAATTTTGCCTCATAACTGATTTTAAGGTTATTCAACTGTTTATTTATTTTAGTTTCCTCGGCTTTCAGTATTTTCCTGATTCTGACAAACTCAGGCATTGAAGAAATTAATGCCATGGAATTTATATATCCCAATTTTGGATTGCTTTGAGAAAAAGCAAGAGGAAAAACAAAGGCCAATAAACAAAAAACTATTATAATCTTTCTCATTTATAACTCCAGGTTAATATTTTGAAAGAATATATACCACAATTGATTAGTTTTCAAGGCAACGGATACTATTATTTATCCATGGAAGCCTTTATCAAATTTACCAGGGAGGGCATTTTATCCTCCCTTTGTCTGGAAATTGCTTTTAACTCTTTTTCTGAAAAGACCTCAGATAAATAATTCTCGATATCAAACCTGCCCTTCCAGCAGCTAATTATTCCCGAACATAGAAGTCCGTTAACAGGCCTCCTGCAATAGGCAAAACCTATTTCGTGTCCCAGAAGCCTGCAATAGATCTTTTTATCGTCAAACCGCCGCATTATGCCCATACCCTCCCACAAAAAAACAAGACCGGATATCTTTATAGAATCAGAATTACCACTTCCCTGATTTATTCACTTCAGCATCGGGAAAATCCGCAAGTGCCTTAAGATTCTCACTTATTACATCACCTGGCAAGGCATAATCTGCGAGTTCTCCCCCCATGAAAGCCTCATAGCCCTTTAGATCCATAAGGCCATGTCCGCTCATATTAAAAACAATCACCTTTTCTTTTCCCTCTTCCTTCGCCTTTTTTGCCTCCTGTATTGCCGCAGCAACAGCATGGCTCGTCTCAGGGGCAACTATAATCCCCTCCGTTCTGGCAAAAAGGATGGCAGAATCATAGCACTCAAGCTGATGAATTGACCTTGGTCTGCAAAGACCCTCTACCACAGCCTGGGATACAAGTGGAGACATCCCATGGTATCTTAATCCACCCGCATGAATTGGAGGGGGAATAAAATTATGCCCGAGGGTATACATTGCCATAAGGGGGGTCATCCCCGCAACATCCCCCAGATCATAGGTAAAGGAACCCTCTGTAATTGTCGGACACGAGGCCGGTTCAACGGGAATAATATCAATCTCCGCTCCATGGATTTTATCGCAGACAAAGGGGAAGGAAAGACCCGCAAAATTGCTCCCCCCCCCGGCACAGCCGATTACAACATCGATCTTCTTCTCTCCAATCTTCTCAAGCTGTTTCTTTGTTTCCAGACCGATAATTGTCTGATGAAGCATTACATGATTTAAAACACTTCCCAGAGCGTATTTGGTTTTTCCGGTCTTATCGCCAACAGCAGCTTCAACAGCCTCGCTTATAGCTATTCCAAGACTTCCCGGAGTATCCGGATCTTTTTCAAGGATTTCTTTCCCCGTTTTTGTTAGATTACTGGGACTGGCAATACAGTTTCCGCCCCAGGTCTGCATCATTACTTTTCTATAGGGTTTCTGATCAAAACTGATCCTCACCATGTAAACATCACATTCAAGCCCTACCTGACTGCAGGCAAAAGACAATGCGCTTCCCCATTGACCCGCACCTGTTTCTGTTGTTAATTTCGTTGTCCCCGCTTTTTTGTTGTAATAAGCCTGGGCTACAGCCGTGTTGGGCTTGTGGCTCCCGGCAGGAGAAACACTTTCGTTCTTATAGTATATTTTTGCCGGAGTCTTCAGAACAGCCTCGAGACTCTTTGCACGATGGAGGGGCGATGGACGCCATTTGGATAGCATTCCCAGGATCTCCTCAGGAATATCCACCCATCTGTCCTGACACATCTCCTGCTCAATGAGTGCCATTGGAAAA
>CAZEKV010000050.1:0-15131 GCA_964512945.1 uncultured Spirochaetales bacterium
TCTTCCACATTTCGCGGGAAAGATATATGTCTTTCAGATTATCGTCCTTACTGAACCTTTTGTATCGTTCATGTGCCTTTTCTATGTCTTTGTCAGATTTAATCAGTATTTCCATAAGATCCTCCTGTTTACCCTCATATTTGAAAAATGCAAGCCAGCGTTCAAGTTTTGATTTCATTATTTCTTCCGATAATTTGTTCAACTCAAGAAAATGCAGAACCAGATGATCCGTTAATACAAATTCGGGCTCGTTCTTTTCTCTCAAAAAAAAGCATGTGTGAATCTGTTCCAGTTCCTTGAACAGATTGAAGCTGAGCAGGTTTATACAGATTACAGGGTCAAGTTCCTTAAATTTATCCCCTTCTTTCAGCTGCCCACCGTAGAGCTGTGCCCAGTAATACAGACTCCGCCACCTGTAGGTATAATCTCCTGAGGTCTGCACCTCAATATCGTATTTCCTCCCGTTCCTGTCTACAGCTTTTACATCGAGAATGGTTTCCTTTTCGGTCACTGACGTCTTGATGTTAAACGGGTTTTTTATTTCCACCGAGCTTATTGTATCAAAACCGGAATCCGATAGAACGGCATTTATGAACGACAGAAGCAGCCCGGTGTTTTCTTCCGTCCCGAGCAGGTACTTAACAAATATATCCGAATAGGGTTTTATGTACATTTCATTCATACATAAATATACCAGAAAACAGCGTAAAAAACAACGGAAATTGACAGAACTCTACTTTTAAAACCGTGAACCGCCTGCGGGTCAAACATCAACCTTCCTGAAATCAGGGAGTCATGATGGAATGCGAATATACAGGGAAAACAGGTGCAAAATCAGGGCTGGGGAGGGGCCCACCAATTTCCCGATATCAAAAGCATACTTAAGAGGTTCAGTGTGTCTCCAAAATAAGTGTCTCTATTATGGGTCTGTATCATTTCGTGCCATCCACTGTTCAGGTAACTCTGATTAGCGCTGTTACATACTGTAGCGGCAATAAAAGGGGCCATGAAGGATAAATCCTGATACTCACACTGGCTAATCACATCCCCGTCCAGTTCAAAGCCCGATTCAATGTCAGCCGGATCGGGATATTTATTCTTAAGCCAGTTGACAATCCTGTCGCAGGCTGATTTGGCACTCGGGGTTCCATAATGGACATAGTCGGCAGCCATTCTCCAGGGGAAACGGCAGGCATTGTAGTAGTATTTCCCGTCATTCTCACACTCAAATTCATCGGGAGAAGCTGGTGTAGGAGTGTTATTTTTAACGAAATCGGGCATCAATCCGGGTGTCGGCGAATAATTCGTAGTAAGGGAGGTTACCATATCAAAAACCTTTGACCTTAGATTATTCCATACGGAATCGTAGTCGGATACCGACTTAAAAGCCTCAAAATGCCCCGTCATCCAGTCGGAGGATCTTGTAGTGTAAGGATCTGTATCCCAGTCTCCAAGCATGATCCTGCGTGTCGTTGAATTAACCTCACTCTTTCTTATACCCTCATCGATAATCCTTTTTGCTTCGGCTTTATAGTTTATTTTTCCATTCGACCCCCATTGAGCATCCGCAAGCAAAAGGGCATAGGCTATATCCATGTCTCCGTCCGTTGCTGAATCTCCATCTGTTGGATCAACTGTCTCATGGGGGGCATCTATTCCCCAGGCCATTAGATCATCGTCTTCTATACTTCTATGTGTATCATACATCTCGTACATGCCGTCAAAATAGCTTTTCGCATTATTCTTGTACCCGGCCATCAAAACAAATATTATCATCCCATATCCATGAGCCTCGGATGTGGTTATCTGATTTTCTCCTCCCCCTGTTCCATTCATCTCTACATAGCAGCCATTATAATACCTGGCACCCTTTACATATCTGGGGAGCCAGTAATCGTAGAAATCCTTTATAGACTGATCCATCTCTGCCTGGCTTATATTATTGGGTTTTATCCCATTAATATTCCCATTTTGCTGGGGAAATTCCTTGTTAGGAAGGGTATCATCAACCCCCGGTCTCCACCTAGCCGGTTCTCCATTGCCGGTTCTGCAGTTAAACGTGAAAACCGATATTCCCACCACAAATGCAAGTAGTAGTCTTTTCATCTTTCCCCTCCTTTCCTAAATGTATTCATGTATCCTATATCACAGAAAATATCACAAAAAAGCCCGCATTTCAAGATAATAGAGAGGAATAACACCAGTAGTTGTGAGATTTTATGTATCATACCTGTATCAATAGTTGAAAACTATCCTATTTTATCATATACAGCTGGTGTGTTTGTTTTCAAAGATAAATACATTCTGATTACAGGTGCCGCAAAACGTATTGGAAAGGGTCTTGCTCTTTCTCTCGCAAAAAAGGGTTCTAACATTATTCTCCATTACAATAAATCAGAAGCCGAATCTATAGAAACTGAAAAAGAACTCAAGGAATATGGTATTGATGTTGTTAGAATTCAATGCGATCTCTCCGATCCTGTTAGAGCAGAGGGTTTGATGGATGAAATTGAAAAAAAAATCGCCCGCACCGATGTTTTGATAAATTCCGCTTCTATTTTCCCGGGAAACACCCTCATGAATACCTGTTTGAAGGATTTTGATAAAAATATCAATCTTAATTCCCTTTCCCCTTTTTTTATCTCGAGGGCTTTTTATAAAAAACTGGAAAAGCAGAATAAAAAAGGCTCTATTATCAACATACTTGATGCCAGGATGGGGGGCTACACCCCATTACATTTTCCCTACCAGATAAGCAAGAGGATTTTATCCGATATAACCAGAATATCTGCTCTTGAATTTTCGCCCCTTGTTAGAGTAAATGCGATAGCTCCGGGAAATATAGTCCCTCCAAAGGGTAAGGGATCCGGGTATATAAAAAAAGCCATCGAAGCCGCTCCTTTAAAAAAACACGGCTCGATCAAGGATATAACAGAAGGGGTTTTTTTCCTTTTGGGAGCTGAGTTCATCACAGGTCAGACTCTATACATTGATGGGGGAAGACATCTATGCGGATCGCTTTTTTAATTTCCCGGAGCCAGCGAGGGGTCAACGGGCATATTATTTTTATAGACTGAAAAAATTACAACGGGTTTTCCAATTAATGTGTTCATACCCAACTTACCAATCTCGGTTCCCGGTTTTATCCAATCACCAACCTTTACACTGGTTCGCTCATTTCCACCATAAATCAATATATAATTGCCTCTCGCCCTTACCATAACCATCTTTCCATATCCACGGTAGGGCTGTACCAGAACAACTTCTCCAGAGGATACGGAAAAGACAGGATCGCCTACTTTCCCAAAGATCTTTATCCCCTTCAGTTTGCCCGGCATGGATAATCTCTTCCCGGGATGAGGCCATTTCCCCCTGCTGCCCCTTTTTGTATTTGTTTCAGAAAAATTATAGGTAACTATTAATTTATCGCCGACTTTTAGAATATAATTTTTACTCAGATTATTCATTCTCAAGAGATCGCTCAGTTTTATATTATTATTCCTTGAAATCCTGTAAAAAGTATCGCCTTTTTTGACAATATATATTTTTTTACCGGGATTCCCTCCCTCCCCCGTGCCTGGAATCAATATTTTTGTGCCTATTTTAATTTTTGTAGGATCTTTAATATTATTTGCCGATATTATACTCTGAACGCTGACCCCGTATTTCCTGGCAAGGCTGTACAATGTATCACCCTTTTGAAATACATAGCTCTCAGAGCAAAGAGAATGAATAACGAAAAACAATAACAATAAACATGGAGCCTTTTTTTTTCTCATACCTTATTATTTAAAATCGGTTTTTAATTTTAAAACTGAAATCTCATTTTAATTATTTGGTAAAGGCTTTTTCTAAGAAGAATAAAAAAAGCCCTGAACGGACTTTTTCTATCAAGTTAATTGGATTCGGAAGTGACGGGACTCGAACCCGCGATCCCCGGCTTGACAGGCCGGTGCGATAACCAGCTTCGCCACACCTCCACAGCGAGATCAATATAATCAACATCCCTCAGTCTGTCAAGTAAGTTTTAGAAACTGTTTTTCATTTTAAAAAATAGTTTCTTTAAAACGGCACACCCGGCTCCGGCGATTACGCCCTATCATCATAATTTTACGATTTTTCTGGACAACCGGTTTTTCTATGACCGAAATCAAAGTATATAAAAGTATTTTTCCTGCGGTTTCCGGCAAATTCTCTTCAGATAATTGACAGTTCCATTCCCCCATGATATGTTTCCAGATAAATTATTATACGATAAAGGGATAGTCCATGCCTTCGAAAAAGAATAAAAAACAAAGCAATAAAACAATGATTGAGAGACGCCATGAGAGGAATCCCGTCATGTACTACCTGACCTTCGTACTTTTGGGTCTGGTTATCATCGCTTTTGTTATCTCCCCTGCCCTCTCAAAGATGGCTGAGAGTAAGAAATTGATCTTTGGAAGATATAAGGGAAGAAATATCGAATATTATTACGACAGTGATTTGTATAATTCCTACTACAATCTAAAAAGCAGGTACGGGAAAATTTACGAGCGGCTTTTAAACGATCCCAATAAAAGTGAAATAGAAAAAAAACTCCTCTCTGATCATGTTGTCCGCCAGGCAATGAAGGATGCTTTCGAGGAAACCGTTATCAATATGGCAATTCTTATAAGAACCGATAACGAAGGACTTGTAATAACAAAAAGCCGTCTGCTTAATAGGATAAAAGAGCTTGGATTATTTGCAACGAGAGGGGGGATGAGTGAAAAGGAAATGTTCGATGAAGATGAATACATGAACACTCCTCTGTCCAGAAGAAAAAAGATTGAAAGGGATGTCGAGAACAGTATTAAACGCGAACAGTATTTTTCCGATTTGACCGGCAATATAAAATTCTCGTCAAAAGAGGCCGATTTTTTTGCAAACATGGGACAAAAAGAAAGATCTTTTAATTTCGTTGTTTTTTCTTCGGAAGATTTTCCGGACAAAGAAGTAGTTATGTATGGAAAAAAGAATAAAGGCCTGTTTAGTTCTATCGGGTTGAGTTCTATTACCCTGAAAGCCAACAAGGGCGATGCCATCGCTGTTCTTACACAGATTACGGAGGCTCCGTCTTCCTTTGATAAAATAGCAAAGGAAAAATCTGAAGATGAGTATAGTACCATCGGAGGGAGAATGGGGACAGTTTCTTTTCTCGAGCTTAAAAAATTACTCGAAAAGGATGAGGATGCTGATTCTGTTCTTAATTTGAAAAAAAACGAACTTAGCACTGTAATCAAAAAGAAAGATGGAAGATGGGTTATATATAGATGTGATGCCCCCTTAAAAGAGCCTGATTTTAACGACGAAGTTGTTATCGCAACAGTAAGGGAGTATCTTGGAGAGGAAGATCCCAACTTTATAACAGATTATCTTCAAAAAATTGCGGAAAATTTCCACAAGAAAGCCCTGAAAGGCGGATTTGTGGAAACCGCTGAATCCATGAGTGTTAAGATTCGCACAACAGATTTTTTCCCGATAAATTACGGGAATTGCCACTATCTTACTCCTGTTAAATCTGACGACAACCATGAGGCTCTTACCCAGGCTGCAGATATGGATGACTTCTTTAGTATCGGGTTTTCACTGCAAAAAGGGGAATTCTCAAAACCTATACATATTTCCAGCGATTACGTCATGCTTCTACAGCTAAGGGAAAAGAGAGAAGCTGACCGGGAAACCCTTGATAAACTCAGAAATAATTATCCCGATCTTCTCTATTCCAGCCTTCAATCCAGAATTTCCGACTTAATTCTTGATTCAAAGGATTTTAAAAGTAACTTTGATCGAATGTCTAAATATTTTTTCAGTAAACCGGCTAAATAAAAAATGAAAGATGATCTCCCGCTGCTTGTTGAAACAGGTAACGGGTTTTCAATTAAATACAGAAAAAAAACCCTTTATTCCCTCGCCGATCCTGTCAGGGGGGCAGAAAGGCTGGCGAATTCCTGTGAGATAAAAAATAAAACCCTAATTTTTATTCCTTCCCCCCTGCTCTTTTATGGCGTCGATTCTATTTTGAAAGACATGCCGGAGGACTGCCACATCATATGCGTTGAAGTTGATCAGAATCTTATGGCTTTATCAATTAAAAATACAATTCCGGATCTATTAAAACATCCAAAAATTACATATTTCAGAACAGATGATATTGGTCATATTGCCTATGTATTAACCAAAATCGGATTATGGAAATTCAGGAGAACGGTCAAGATTGTTTTAAATGGAGGGTCTTCATTATATTCTATTCCATATGATTCGATGTTTGGATTAATTGAAAGAGAAATACAAAGTTACTGGCAAAATAAGATCACCCTTATCCGTATAGGAAGAAAATTAATTAATAATCTCTTTATAAATCTAAACCATCTCACAGAAAGTTATTGCTTTACCGGATTTTCAACTTCCAAATCCGTCTTAATAGCAGGAGCAGGAGAAGGCCTTGAAACTTCTCTTCCGTTTATCAAGAAAGAAAGGAAGAGATTTTTCATCCTGGCTGTTGATACATCCCTGCCTGTTTTGTTAAAGAACAGGATATCTCCCGATCTTGTTCTAATCCTTGAATCACAGTTTGCAAATATTTTTGATTTCTATGACACAAAAAACAGCACAATACCTATTCTTTGTGATTTAACTTCATATCCGGGAGTAATAAAAAATTTTAAGGGGAAAAAATATTTTTTTATATCTGAATTCGATAAAACAAAAATTTTCTCACGCTTGAAAAATAGAAAGCTATTGCCTGAAGTTTTTAGTCCAGCAGGTTCGGTTGGGATTCTTGCCGTAGATATTGCCCTGAAAATAACAAAGGCTCCAATTCTAATTACGGGACTGGATTTTTCCTATAAAATTGGGAAGCCCCATGCAAAGGGTTCTTTTTCACACGTTTTCTCCCTGATAAATATAAAACGCTTCAATCCAATTCCTATGTATAAAACATCACTTGCAAGACCCCTTTTCCGTGTAAACGACAAAAACAATAAAACATGTATTACCGATAAAATCCTGTATGCCTATTCATTGCTGCTAAACAAACTGATTTCGGATAAAAAAAATATTTTCGATATAAATCCCGGGGCAGGAGTGTTTTATGGAGGGAGAAAAATCGAGAAAGATCAGATTCTCACAATAACCGGAAACCCGGAATCTTCCAGTGATAGTTTATTAAGCAACACGGCCTCCACTGTAGAAAAAGGGGATATTCTTGATTTCCTTAATAATGAAAAATCCATTCTGTCCAGCATAGTTGATATTTCAAAAAAGATACTAAACAGGGGCATCGCGGAAAAAGACAAAACAAGAATAGAGGAATTATTATCAGAGGCTGACTACGTTTTTATCGATTTTCCCGACACACCCCCTATCCTGCTTGGAGATATAAACTTCTACAAACGTATTATAATATCTGCAGAGAATTATCTGATAAAAATAAACCAGGCTATTCAATTAACAGAATTATAAAGGACATCAATCTTCATCTGTTTTTAGCACAGATAGAAATGCCTTTTGTGGAAGTTCTACATTCCCAACCATCTTCATTCTTTTCTTTCCGGCCTTCTGTTTTTCAAGCAGTTTACGTTTTCTGGATATGTCTCCCCCATAGCACTTAGCCGTAACATCTTTTCGTAATGCTGATATTGTTTCTCTTGCAATTACTTGTGAGCCGATGGCTCCCTGAATTGGAATCTTAAATTGATGGCGCGATATTTCATTCTTCAAACGCCTGCAGACATTTCTGGCTCTCATGGTAGCCGCATCCCTGAAGACAAGCTGAGAAAGGGCATCCACAGAATTTCCATTTACCAGTATATCAAGTTTAACCAGATCGGTTTTTTTATATCCATAGATTTCATAATCAAAAGAGGCATAGCCCCGGCTGATTGATTTTAATTTATCATAGAAATCGAACAGAACCTCGGCCAGAGGCATTTCATATATTACTTCAACTCGTTTCTCATCAAGATAGGTCATCCCCGATTGAACACCCCTTTTCCCAAGGCATAAAGTCATAATATTGCCTAAATAATCAGATGGGGTAATTATAGTCGCCTTAATGTAGGGTTCCTCAGCATAATCAATTTGTGAGGGATCGGGGAACTCAAGGGGATTATCTATAAATACAGTCTTTTTGTCATTAAGTATCACCTTGTACTTTACCGAGGGCGATGTAAGAACAATAGATAATCCAAATTCTCTTTCGAGTCTTTCCTGTACCACTTCAAGATGCAGTAGACCAAGAAAGCCGCATCGGAATCCAAAACCAAGAGCCGAAGATGAATCCTTTTCATAAATAAGTGATGCATCGTTTAGTTTTAACTTTTCAATTGATGAACGTAATTCTTCATAGTCATTTGCATCCACCGGGTAAATAGAAGAAAAGACAACAGGCTTTACCTCTTTGAATCCCGGGAGAGCATCTTTGCATGGGAATTTACAATCGGTTATGGTATCCCCCACTTTTATATCAGAAATGGTCTTTATGCCGGCGATAAAATACCCGACATCCCCCGCTTTAAGAACGTCAGACTTTTCAAGGAGCATCCTGAAAATCCCTGTTTCCTCAACTTTGTAGGATGTTGTGTTGGAAAAGAATCTTATTTCCTGTTCAGGTCTTATCTCGCCGGAAAAAACCCTTATATGAACAACCACCCCCCTATAGGGATCGTAATGTGAATCGAAGATAAGGGCTTTCAATGGGGCATCAAGTTCCCCATCAGGTGGAGGTATGTACTCCGTAATGGATTCGAGTAAAGCAGCTACGCCCTCTCCCGTTTTGGCAGAAACCAGGGCTGCAATATCAGGATCGAGACCCAGATCATGTTCAATTTGATGTCTTACATTTCCAATATCAGCCCCTGGTAAGTCAATTTTATTAATTACAGGTATTATTTCAAGATTATGCTACATGGCAATATATAAATTGGCCAGCGTTTGAGCCTCCACCCCCTGGCTCGCATCGATTAATAGCAAAGCCCCCTCACAGGAAGAAATGGCTCTTGATACTTCGTAGGAAAAATCAACATGTCCCGGGGTATCAACAAGATTCAATTGATATTTCTCGCCATTTTTTGAGGTGTATGGAATGGAAACAGCCTGGGACTTTATGGTTATTCCACGTTCACGCTCAATATCCATGCTGTCAAGCATCTGTTCCTTGATCTGACGCTCGGAAACAATATGAGACATTTCTATGAATCGATCCGCCAGTGTAGACTTCCCATGATCAATATGGGCAATTATACAAAAATTTCTTATATTTTCTTTATTCATTGGAGGTGCAGACTACTATTAATGAAAGCATTTTTCAAGGAATACGAATAATAAATGTTGTGCCCGAACCAGGCTTACTGTCACACTTTATTGTACCTTTCAAATTCCTGTTTACAAGATTATACACAATGTGCATACCCAGTCCGGTTCCGCCGGCGGATCTTTTGGTCGTGAAAAAAGGCTCGAAAATACGTTTTAACACATCTTCTGTCATCCCATTCCCGTTATCCGAATAAATTAAGACAAGTTCATTTTCTTCCCTAACAGCCTCTATAATAATTTCACCATTAAACCTGTCGCTAAATCCATGATTCAAGGAATTCGTAATAAAATTTGTAAGAATTTGCACGAATATCCCGGGAAAGCTATCTAACTCGATGTCAGGAGATATCTTCAATTTGATTTTATGTCCGCTTTTTTTGAGATATGTACGCATACTTGTAAGAACATCATTAACATATTCCAGGAGATTAAACCGGCGTTTTTGTTCATTTGTTTGATCAACCGCAACTTTTTTAAAACTACGGATTAATTCCGCAGCCCGTTTCAGATTTTTCAATATCAACTCTGAGGATGAGATTGATTTTAACAAATACTTCTCAAGCCCTTCACGAGTTAATTCTCCTTTGATATAGGCTGAATTTATTTCTTCTGTTTTTGATTTTAAGAACGAACCGGCAGTTACGCCTATTCCTATCGGAGTATTGATTTCATGCGCCACCCCTGCAACGAGAGAACCCAATGCCGCCATTTTTTCAGATTCTATCAGTTGTTCCTGAGTTTGCTTTAACTTTTCCATTGATTTATATAAAATTTGATTTGAATTCTCAAGTTCCTCGGTTCTGCGTTTGACACGGTCTTCCAGTTCAATATTCAGTCTGTTTAGACTTCTTTCCGCCTTTTTTTGTTCCGTTATATTCTGATATATGCAAAAATAGCTTCCATCTTTCATATTAACAAGGGTGGAAATAATAACAAGCTCCCTTCCGTCCTTGCATCTTAGATTGTAAGTATCCTTGAAAATCTCATCGTCCATCCGCTTATCGGGCAATCTTTCCCACTTTGAAATTTTATCATCATTATTATTAAAACTATTGAAAGCCTTCTTTATCCATGTCCCTGTGTCAGGTACATCCTCTTTTGTATAGCCAAAAACCTCGGTAAATTTTGGGTTAAGATATTCGTTTTCACCGTTCTTGCTTATTATCCTTATTGGAAAGGGAGATTGATCAACTATACTTTTAAACCGCTTTTCGCTTTGTTCCAATTTATCCGCAACCTTGATTTTCTCCCGTCTTTCTTTTAAAAGATTGACACTGAGCTCATCAGTAATCCGCTGTAAATTTTTAACTATTTTTTTAAAATAATTTGATATATCCCCCATTTCATCATGGGAATCTATTTTTAGATTATCAAATTCAAGTTTATCTTCTCCTTTTGCAGCCTCTCTTAATATATT
This sequence comes from uncultured Spirochaetales bacterium, assembly GCA_964512945.1. GTDB lineage: Bacteria > Spirochaetota > Spirochaetia > CAZEKV01 > CAZEKV01 > CAZEKV01. Next base: position 10,754 of record CAZEKV010000050.1, read on the forward strand.
TACAGTTTCGGTTATGGGGCTCACAATCCGTCTTACAATTGTATTGACTACGATTACCATGGCAGCTATGCAGATAATAAAAGTAACCACCAGAAATATTAGCAGATTTTCCATATCATGATTTAGAACACTTTCCCTTACAGATATTGCAAGAGTCCACCTTGATTTTTTTACTGGATAGAATGAAATATATCTCCTCTTTCCCTTGAAAGAATACCATCCCCGTCCGGAATTTTCTCCGTTAATCTTTTTTAACAATCCATTATCACTAAGTTTCCCTATTCTTTTTAAAATTTTATTTTTATCATTATGGAAGATGTATCTTTTTTTCGAATCGATAATAAATATTTCCCCTATCTCCAGAGTATTAGTATTGATTATTTTTCTGAAAACATTTTCTATCGGTATAGCAACGCTTATAATTCCATGGAATATCCTTTCTCCCGTATAGTTTGAGACAACAGGAGAAGAAACAACTATCCCATAAAATCCAAAATCCTTGTTAACCTCGGATATATAAGGAGAGATGTCTTTATGAACCCTCTGCCAGTATGGCTTGCCTTTCAAATTTAAATACTTATGACCGCGATTTGGAGGGTAATTATTAATTATTCGGCCATCGGTATAGGTATAAAATATTTTTTTAAAATCGCTATGAATCCTGCTCTTCTCCTTAAGAACATCAGGAACATATATCCCCGTTATTATCGCAGAAGATAGATCATCTACTCCTTTTATGTAACTTTCCAAACGAGTATTTATCTGTCTTGCATAACTCTGGCATAGTAGATCGATATTTTTTGTCGTTTTCTTCTCAAGAGCATCCCCCGCCAGATACATATAGGCAAAAGTAAACACACTTAAAACCACAATTATTATTAAAAATGTTGATAATAATATTTTATTACGTATCCTCATAAGATACTTCATACTATATCCTTATCTTCAATGAGTCAATTCTATGCTTTGTAGTAGATAATCTATGTTCCGGGAGTTGTATTCCCTACTCTTTTATCTTTTTTATCTCTTTTTTCGCCTTTCTATATATAACAAAATCAACCCAAATAATGCTACTACAATAACCATATTTGGTCCGCTCATGAATTCTGTATCTTCTCCGGGGTAAAGCGATTTGTTACCAGACAAAACTTGCTCTTGTTTCTTCTTCAAAATTGTTTTTTGAGCCTGATTTTCCACTACGAGGTATGAGGTTAACGGTGTCATTATTTTTGAAATAAAACTATATTTAACCAGACTCAACCATTCTTTTTTTGCTGTTTCGGGATGTAAAACTTGTGACATCCACATCCCTTGCATTATCAAAGCTGTTTTCCAATCTCCTGCTTTTATTTCATCCCTCGAAACCTTAAAAATATCAGTTTTCAGGATAATATCTGGTTCATAATTATCTGGCAGATAAGATACAACATTGCCTTTGTGTTTGTATTCCAATACTGAATTTTTAAATGAATGAGGAACCGCATCTACTACTTTCTGAATCGGATTTGATAGCAGGGAGTGGGGTTCTAATTTACCATTTCCTTTCAAAACAAAAAATAAATTACTCTCAGGAAAAGTAGTTTTAAAATCTGAAAAATCTTTATCAAGAATTGCATTTTTTATGCTGCCTGTTACTACCACAATAACAGGATACGAATTAGAATTTTCTTGATACGCAGAGAAAAAGGCTTTCTTTATGGCTCTATCTAAATAAAACCCCCCTTCAAACTTCCGGGATTTCAGTTCTTTTTCCCAATTGTCATCTAATTTGGTAGTTCCAACATAAGTATTTACAAAACTAATTCTGGCATTTTTTTTAAGCTCTTTATTGTTTCTTACAACTTGTTCTATTTGATCTATATATTTTGTTACAAATTTTTCTCTTTCATTTGAAACATTAATTAAAAAATGAAAATATGGTTTCCTGAAAATTTGTTTCAAACCTTGTTTTTGTTTTGATGAAACATACATTACATTATTCGTTTCATTATTATCGGTTATTCCTCCATTCCCAAGTTCAATCAGATTTCCATCAATTGTGAATATTACGGGTTCTTTGTGTAAAAATTCTATTCCTGTTTTTCTTACTTCATCTTTTGCAAATGGGAAAACTCTAAACACAACTTTATTACCTGTCAAATAAAACAATATCCCCGGATCTCTATTTCTATTACGATTTTGTGAAAACACCCACATCGCAGATTTTTTTTCTGCTAAAATCCCCTTTTCCTTTCTCTCTCCAACATATAAATAGTAATCGCTAATCCAACAACCAGTGGGTAATTCGATTGTAGTCGAATATTCAGAAGACAGGGTATTTCTACTTTTATTTGTTATTTCCAGATCTACCCAGCTTATCCAGGCATTTTGATTTTTATCGTAAGTACTTTTTGTTCTGATATTTGTTATCTCTACATCGTCATCTTGAATCCTTTCCGGTCTTAATTCAAATGATGCTTTGCCAAAAAATATTTTTTCTATCTTATTTATCCTGGCATCAGATAAAGTAAGATTATCTAAAACAAGCCAATTAAAATATGCTGACAGATAAGGGATTTGACTTCCAAAAAATATACTACCAAATCCACTCCTATCTTTATGCTGTTTTACAACACTTAATGTTCTTTTAAGAGAAACTTTATCAATTTGATAATTTTTTGAGAAATCTGGTGTGTAGATATAATTAAGTGTTTTTTCTAAAGTACTTTTATCTTTTAGATAAGTCATTGTGATAAAACACGGGATAGTAAGTATACCTGCAAAGGAAACAGCTAAAATCATTTTGCCTGAAAAATATTTTTTCAAATATGCAAAATCCTTTGAAAGCTCCTTAACATGAATTAGAAACAGAGTTAATGGGGTAAGCATTAAAAATCCTGTCCCAATAACGGCTATGGCTATAACTGAAAAAGGCAAAAAAGGAAGGAAAACAAGAAAGAAATAAAAGGTATAAGCAAATGTTATATTTCTACCTATAAATAAAACCAATCGGTATGACTTTTTCTCAAAATTAGGTAAACAAATAAAAAGACCATTAATTATGGCGAGAACATAAAACCAATAGTTGTTAAAATTCCCAAAAAGACCTGAACCACTTACCCCAAAATTATTAAATATTAGGCCATTATTAACAGATAGACCCAATAAAGGTAAAATAATTGAAATAGAAATCTTCCAGACTATCTGGTATTTAAGCCAAATATCGGTTTTTCTATTGGCACATATATATAATCCCCTTATTAAGAAAAATAAGAATATCAAGGTAAGAACAATTGTAAGTATCAAGAAAGTATGAATGCTAAAAGCTACATCTACAGGTCTCCATAATGGAAATATTATTTGAGTAAATAAATAGCAAAAAACTGGAATTAAAATTACAATCAAAAAATTTTTCCAGACTTTATATTCCTTTATGTTAGAAGTAAAATGGAAAACCAACACAAACAAAGAATATGCGAGTGTCGGCATTAAAAAAGTTCCGGGATACAAGATCATATCCCCGGGCATTATCCACCGCGGGATTGAGGAAGGGAAAAATTCATTTGAAATAGTGCCATAGAAATAAACAAACGGGATATAGCACAGCAGGGCACCAGCACCATAATAAAGTGGTACTTCCCGATTTTTTAGAGTTAGATAAACCGCATATAATAAATTAATAGAACCCAGAAAAACCAGGATACACCCAGAAGATTTCCATAAAAAAATACTTTTTTCATCTAAAAGAGTCTTAACAATACTGAACTCTCCAAAAAATAAAAAAAGTAATATTATAATTGGAAATGTGTTAATAACAAAAATCCATTTTGGATTAAGTAAGTTTCTCATTATGTATCCCCCCGCTTGTTAATATTCTGTCCGTTAAAAGATAAGTTAAAATCAAAAATGATAAATTTATTACAATACCAATCGCTTCGTGGATCAGGTGCTGTTGATTTTTAAAATAACTAATTATATGATTTTGGATAACAATAGACGCAAAAATTCTTGAAGTAGTTACAAATATTGTCAGGGAATAGGCACCAATTATCGACAGAGGTATAGTAAGTACTTTCTTAATTTTTTTATCAGCATGCTTCAATCCCAAAAAAGTCAACACTAAGAAACTTAATACAAAAAAGTTGAAGCCTGAACAAGATTTATCAATCAATATATTTAGCTGATGATGGAAAAATCCTTTACTCGAAATATAAACTGAACTAGAATCAGTTAATATTTCAATAAATATGTCTATCGGTTTCAACAAAAATATCAAGCCGTTATTTTCTGCAAATCTAAAATAAAATTTCAGCAAAATAAAGATTCCTATTGCAAAAAGGTAATGTAATGTTATTCTGTCATTCTTCATGCCTTCTCCTGAATAGCTATATAGCACTTA
>CAZEKV010000051.1:0-14720 GCA_964512945.1 uncultured Spirochaetales bacterium
GCTCTATGCCGCGTTCCAAAACTCCTCCTGATATCCGATTGCTCGGAGAGCGGAAGAAAGCATCCTGCTGCAAGGATCTTTGCCCCCTGAAGGATTACCGCCCCATCGTGCAGGGGGGTATTATAGCCGAAAATTGAAAGGATAAGGGCAGATGAAAGCTCAGCATTCAAACGCGTACCGGTCTCTACAAAGTTCTTTAGCCCCACTTTTCTTGAAAAAACGATTAATGCACCCCTCTTTCTGTCCGACAAAACCTCAACTGCATTCAAAATGGAATCAAGATGATAGGGTCTTGCAATTGATTTAAATTTAAACCAGTCGCCTTTACCGATTCTTGTGAAAATATTCCTCAATTCAGGCTGGAAGATAATGGCGATAACAATTACAACAACTGTTGCAAGAGTATTCATTATCCAGAGAAGTGCATCAAGTTTCAGAATAAACGCAAAGGCATAAATAATCCCCATAATAAAGGCACCCTTGACAAGTTGAATCGCCTGGGTTTTTACAAGGATATTGTAGATCTGGTATATCAGGAAGGCAAGTATCAATATATCCAGTGTCACTCTGATAATTTGTACAATTATTCCCTGCTCTAAAATCCAATTCATCTTCTCTCCTGAAAATCTTTCCCGCAAAGCATCTTGATAGTAAACAATTTCTACAGAAAAAATACTCCTGCCTCAAGCATAAAACGGCTGTTTATTTTATATCATAATAAATGATCGAAAACAATCTTATACTAAAAAACTATAAGATATTTTTCTCGGGCAGCTCATAAGTTTCCTTCAGCCCCAATGGCTTTGATAACCTTAATCATATCCCTCGCCGCACCTACGTCATGAACCCTCAAGATATCTGCCCCGTTCAATACCGAGAGGACATTTGCCGTTATGGTTCCGGCAAGCCTGTTTGCTACCTCTATCCCAGGAGTATTTTTTAAGATCTCTCCGATGAAGGATTTTCTCGATAATCCCATGAGAAGAGGAAAACCAATTTCCTTAATTTTTTTTAAATCATGGATAATTCTGAGATTGTCTTCGAACCTCTTTCCAAAGCCTATTCCTGGATCAATAATGATTTTTTCATTTTTTATTCCTTTTTTTAGTGCGTTGTTGATGGAAACTTCCAATTCATCAATAATCTCGTTTATGACATCCCTATAATGGGGATTTTTCTGCATGGTCTTCGGATTCCCGCGCATATGCATCAGGATTACCGGAACATCTTTCTCTGCGGCCAGATCGGCCATCTCAGGATCATCCATAAGGGCCGATATATCATTAATAATATCGGCTCCTGCTTTTAGTGCAGCCTTTGCGACTTCCTTCTTCCTTGTATCAATAGATACCGGAATATCCGAGAAACTCCTTACAGCTTCAATTAATGGAATAACCCTCTCTAATTCTTCTTCAGTACTGACATACTCCGATCCGGGTCTCGTTGATTCCCCGCCGATATCAAGAATGTCAGCACCATTATCTATTATCTCCCTGGCCTTCTCCTTGCCCATTCCGTTGGATCTGCTCTCGGAGAAAAAAGAATCGGGGGTTGAATTAAGAATGCCCATAATAAGCGGGGCTTCTGAAAAATCAATGCTTCTTCTGTTTCGAAGGAGTATCCTTTCATTATTTTCTGATAATGATTTTTTAGATCCATCCATTAGTGCTAATTGTATCACTAATATTAGTTTTGTTAAATGATCCCCTCCAAATCCTGAAAGCAAGATTAAAATAAACCTACCGCCCGACCTCTGGAGCGAGGAATTGCCAGTTGAATAAAACAGGAAAAAATATTACACTCCTGATATGAAAATTATCAGTATTTTGATCGGGTTTTCCCTGCTGTTCTCCTGTCTTTCATTTTGTAAAGGAGACAGTCTGCCGGCGGGCTGGAAATATGAAATCGTAATCACAAACCCCGGAACCAAAAGTGAGGGGAAAATTGGCAGACTTTTTTATAATGGACGGGAACTGGCTCCCTGTTTTAAAACTGTTCTTATAGGAAACAGGAGTTTTTCCTACAAACCTGGAATATATCTCTGGGATTTCAGGGGATACATAAAGAATGAGAAAACCGGGCTAAAGGAAAAAACTTCGAGAGAAAAGATCAAAAAGAGCGAGATAGAAACAGGATGGTATTCAGCCGGATGTAATGAGAAAAAGAAGGACACACCCTCCTCATGGGTGTGGGTCTCACGAGGGAACATAGAAGCTTTTACCGACCCATCAAAATTAGTGGAATTTGTCTCAGAGAAAAACCTGAAACCCATACTGCATGAGGAAAAGCGGTAGTTAAGGCTATGCGTCTTCCATAGCAATTTGACGCCCCAGCTGCCCCACATGATCCATTTCCTGATCGATGATTTCGCTTATCTTATCTTTCCCGAGGTTGTCGGGAACCAGTTTCTGGATTCCTGTAAAAAAAACTATAGAGTCTTTTTCAAAGCCAATCGCTTTTTTTAAGATATCCCTGACAGAAACTACATCCGAAAAAAAACTGTCAAAGTCAATACTCAAATCAAAAACACAGCCGGATGTAAATTCTTTCAGATACAATCCTGCATCATCAAAGGAATCGTTGAAATATTGAGAATCAGCAAAAAAAACCTTTTTTAACTCTGAGAAAATTCTAATGTGATTTTCCTCCATTTTCGCAAGCCCCATAAATACATCCTTACTTTTTGAATCGTCAAACTTTTCTGCAGCAAGTTTGTAAAATTGAGCCCCATTCTTTTCTATATTTATGGCTATATCAAAAACTTCTTCCAGATTAAAAACACTACCCATGGTTTTCTCCTGATCCCTCAAAAATTGTTCGATCAAAAAAACAAGTATAGATCCTGGCTCGCCGGGACAAAATAAGTTTAATCAAATTTCGATCAACTGTCAAAGAGATAATGCATCCTGTCACTCATCCGAATTTTACCGGAAAGGTTGTTGACCCAGAATAGAAAAGTATCTATCATTATCCTGGAATGTTTTTTGCAAAGTGTAAAAGGAAGTGAATAGCGGCTGTGGGAAATTTTCGAATACGGAAAGCCCCCCTGCGGTAATCCGGGCAATGCCGGTTAACTTTTTTCAGGAGGAAACAAACATGGCTAATGGAATTTTCGATCTTCATCTACCGGAAAATGAACCTATAAAAACCTATGCCCCCGGATCTCCGGAGAGAGACAGTCTTCAAAAGAAAATTAAAAACATGGCCGGTAAGGAAATAGAAATTCCCCTTATTATTGGGGGCAGGGAGATTCGAACAGGAAATTTGGGGAAGTGTATTATTCCCCACAACCATGGGCATTTGATTGCAAAATACCATAAAGCCGGGGAAAAAGAAGTAAAAATGGCTATTGACTCTGCGGTAGAAGCCGGAAAAACCTGGGGATCAATGGACTGGAACGATAGAGCCTCGATATTCCTCAAGGCTGCGGATCTTCTTTCGGGTTCTTTCAGGGACACCCTTAATGCCTCATGCATGCTCTGTCAGAGCAAAAATGTCTTTCAGGCGGAGATAGATTCGGCATGTGAGCTAATCGATTTTTTTAGATTCAATTCATACTATGCAAAACAAATTCTCTTGCAGCAGCCCCCCAGAACATCAAGGGGTATATGGAACAGACTGGAATACAGGCCACTCGAGGGTTTTATTTTTGCAGTAACTCCCTTTAATTTTGCATCGATAGCAGGAAACTTACCCTCGGCTCCGGCTATCCTCGGGAATGTTTCTATATGGAAGCCCGCCTCAAGTGCCGTCTACTCTGCATATTATACAATGAAGCTGTTTGAAAAGGCCGGACTCCCCGGGGGTGTTATCAACTTTATTCCGGGAGATGGGAGATCCGTAGGGCCTGTTGCTATGGAGTCTCCGCTGCTTTCAGGGATCCATTTTACAGGAAGTACCGGCACTTTCCATAAAATGTGGGAAACTGTTGGAAGAAATATTAAAAACTACAGAACCTACCCCCGCATTGTCGGAGAAACGGGGGGGAAGGATTTCGTTTTTGCCCATAAAAGTGCAGACATCAAAGAGCTGGGAACCGCACTTTTAAGGGGAGCCTTCGAGTATCAGGGGCAGAAATGTTCGGCGGCATCGAGAGCCTATATACCAAAAAGCTTATGGAGAAACCTGAAAGATTTCATGCTCCCGGAACTGGCAACAATGAAGATGGGCGGGGTCGAGGATTTCAGTAATTTTATTAACGCTGTTATTGATAAACAGGCTTTTGCATCCATAACGAAATATATAGATTACATAAAATCCAGCAGCGATGCCGAAATTATAGCGGGCGGAAATTACGATGATACAAAAGGGTATTTTATAGAACCGACCATTGCTCTTACAACCAACCCTGGATTCAAAACAATGGAAGAAGAGATCTTCGGGCCTGTCCTTACAATATATGTTTATGAAGATGATGATTTTGAGAAAATTCTTCATGTTTGTGATGAAACCTCTCCATACGCTTTGACAGGAGCTATTTTCGCCAGAGATAAATATGCAGTTATCAAAGCCGGGAAAATTCTAAAAAATGCTGCGGGTAATTTTTATATCAACGATAAACCCACGGGGGCTGTAGTTGGACAGCAGCCTTTTGGAGGAAGCAGAGCCAGCGGCACAAATGATAAGGCGGGAAGCATTCTAAATATGCTAAGATGGACCTCTCCAAGGACTATTAAGGAGAATTTTATTCCCTCAACGGATTACAGATATCCCTTCCTGGGATAGGAAATTATCTTGCAAAGTTTCCTGAAATAATTGATACCAGGCTTACAACCACAGAGAAATGGGGAGAGTTTCTATGGGATACATTTCCGTCAATAAAAAAAATATTTTCTACAATTCCTCGGGAAACGGAGAACCCTTGATTCTTCTTCATAATGGTTTTTATTCTACAGAAACATGGGATAAACTCAGGAAAAAATTCTCAAAGTATTACCATGTTATTGATTATGACCGATTCGGATACGGAAAATCGGAGAAACTAACAGAAGCGCTTGACGGTGATATTCTCAAGCAGGGTGTGGAGGAACTTTCTTCTCTTATCGAGCAACTGAAATTGAAAAATGTAAATATCTGCGGACATTGCCTTGGAGGGGCAATCGCCCTTTTGTATGCTGCTGAGAACAAAAAGAATGTTAAAAAACTGATTGCTGAATCCGTTGGCTATTTTAGTGATACTAAATTGCTTCTTAAAACAGATATGACCTTTGCACCATACGATAAGATTCCGGATTATCTAAAAAAAATTTTATCCAGAATGCACGGAAATGAGTATTCAAAAAATTTATGGGAAATCCTTAGAAAATATAAATCCGGTTATATAATGAATCCCGACTATGATATAACCGGCAAAATAAGAGGAATAGACTGTCCTGTCTTTCTAATTAACGGCGACAGGGATTTCTATTTTGACATTGAACATATTGCAAAAGCCCGCAAAAAAATTAAGAACAACAGATTATGGATAGCTCCGAATACGGGGCATGATTTACATATTGAGCTGGAGACTGATTTTAGCCGGAATGTCCTCTCTTTCTTAGGGAGTAAATAATATTGCTTACCTGTTTATCCGGCGGGGAGCCTGTATTTATACTTTTCAATCAAGGATAGAAGTTCCACGGGGTTGTCGCTTATAATAATTCTGTCAAGATCTATCTGTCTGATAAAACCCTCTCCGGCTGAAAAATCCAGAAAGTCTATCAATCTATCATAGAAACCACCTATATTAAAAAAAGCAACAGGTTTTTTATGCAAACCCAGCTGAAGCCATGTCATAGCCTCAATAATCTCTTCGAGTGTGCCTATACCCCCGGGCATGGCTATAAAGGCATCGGATAATTCATGCATCTTAGCCTTTCTTTCGTGCATATCCTTTGCAATAATTAATTCCGTAACATCAAGAGGCTCTACATTTTCCGATAAAGACAGAGGGATAACACCGTATACAATCCCGTTTTTTCCCAGCACAGCCCTGGCAATCTCACCCATGAGGCCAAGATTGCTTCCCCCATAAACAAGCTCAATCTTTCTTTCAGCCATTGCCTCGCCGAGGGAGACAACACCCTCTTTATATACCCGGTTTTTTCCGAAACTCGATCCGCAAAAAATACATATCCTTTTCATAGAATCCTGAATTACCTCCCCTATTCCCTGTCTCCTATGATTTCATAGATGAGTTCAGAATGCACAGGAGGAGAGGCAGAGATTTTAACCGCTTCCCTGAATCGTGCAAAAGATTCTTCCAGTCCCGACCTGCTGTTTACGTGAAAAATTCCCAGCTCATCTCCCTTTCTCACGTAATCCCCGAGGCGTTTCTTCATCCATATCCCGACAGCAGGGTCAATACTATCCGTTTTCTTTCTTCTCCCTGCGCCAAGAAGCAGGGAAGCCATTCCTATCTCGGAGGCTTCTATTGATACTATATAGCCGGTTTTATCGGCTCTGAATGAAATTTTCTCTCTGGATTCGGGGAGTAAATCCGTATTTTCAATAATTCCGGGATTCCCTCCCTGAGCCTCAATCATAATCCCCAGTTTTTCCAGTGCCCTGCCTGAGGCAATTGCATCTTTAACCCCGGCTACTGCTTCATCCCGTGTTTTCAGGGTCTCCCCTGCAATCAGCATACAGGCAGCCAGTTCCAGTGAGACATCTTTTAGATCCCCCTGATACTCCCCTTTCAGTATTCCGACAGCCTCTTTTACCTCTATGGCGTTCCCGACGGCATTACCAAGGGGCTGATTCATATCACTGACAATGGCCATGGTTTTCCTGCCGGACAGGATCCCGATATCAACCATAAGTTTTGCCAGTGATACAGCCCCGGCGGGATCCCTCATAAAGGCCCCCGAACCGGTTTTCACATCCAGTACAACAGCATCACTTCCGGAGGCTATTTTCTTGCTCATAATGCTGCTGGCAATCAGGGATACGCTGTCAATGGTTCCCGTTACATCCCGGAGAGCATACAGCTTTTTATCAGCAGGAACAAGATCCCCGGTCTGGCCGGTAATTGCCAATCCGTGATCCGAAACATTTTTTATGAATCTCTTCATATCCAGGAATACCGACATCCCCGGTATCGATTCGAGCTTATCAAGCGTACCCCCTGTATGTCCCAGGCCACGTCCCGATATCTTTGCAACCCTTCCCCCACATGCAGCTACAAGAGGCACGGTAATAAGGGTTGTTGTATCTCCTACGCCTCCGGTAGAGTGCTTATCCACCTTGACTCCGGGTATCTTTGAAAGATCAATTAAATCTCCGGATTCAGCCATTCTTAATGTCAGATTGAGGGTCTCATCTTTATCCATACCACTAAACCAGACAGCCATTAAAAATGCTGAAATCTGATAATCAGGGATACTCCCTGCAGTACATCCATCTACGAAAAATCTTATCTCATCCTCATTCAGGGTTCCGCCGTTTCTCTTTTTTATGATAATGTCAACAATTTCCATCATCTCGCCCCTCGCAGAAAGTATCATATAAAAATGGGTTCTTCTCAATGCTTTGCTAGAGGATTAAAAATGTAGATCGATTTTCAGCAATTAACAGGAACGCTGCTGAGACTTTAATTTATTACCGCTATGTTAGATATATTCCTGGATGGAATAAACAACGAGCTATAAAATTTATGAAACAAATGGACGCAGATACCTTCTCATTGCAAGCTACTGCGAGGGGGCCGGTCATCCGGGGGGTATCCATTTTCAGGCAAATATAGGAGAAAATTATGGACAATGTGAGCACATTGTAGTATAATGAATCTATGCACTTTGATTTCGATTAAACTAAGAGTGCTCGGTTGTTCCAAAAACGGGGAGTAACCTCTATAATGTAATTGAAGCTATAGAGCAGAAGGGAATATTACTAAATTTTGAACATCCTAACAACGAAAAATACCCGAAACAAAAAATGATGATAGTTAATATAAATGAATATGCATATTGTGTTCCATATGTGATAGAAAAAGATAGCACCTGGTTTCTTAAGACGATATCCCCATGTCGGAAATTTAAATATTTGATAGGAGGAAAAGAAAATGGATAGATATGACCCTGAATATATTAATGAAGAAGAAATAATAATGGAATCTATAAAGGAAATAGACCCTCATAAAATAGCTATACCTACAGAGGATGAACAAAAAAAAATGAAAGCGGCAGCAAAAAAATTTATGAAAAATAATACAAAAATGAATATCAGAATAGATCCGTTTGAACTTGAAAAAATAAAAGAGCAAGCGGAACTGGCCGGGTTAAAATATCAAACATTTATAAAGAGTGTTTTGCATAAGTATATTACCGGTCAACTTATCGAAAAAGATAAAACAACCGGATAACAAAGCGCCGGGGCAGCTTTCTGTTTTGTCACAGTTCTTGCTGGAAATGTAGCAGAATATTGAAGGACAGGAAGAAGCTGTGCCAAATCGACTATGCCGGCCACGAAACTGCTCACCTCCTCAGTTAGAAGCAAATCACCCCTTGCTGTATAAGGACATTTCCTTTTCCTGAGACCTGGTTATCAGTCCCAGTTCTCTGCAGCGGATAAATAAGTCATCAACGGGAGCATAGGAATGGAGAGTAACTCCGGCATTCTCCATATCAATTCTACCCTGACTACCCCTCTCGATGAGAACAACCAGATCCTTTACAATCAACCCCTCTCTTCTCAGCACCTCAATTGCCTCAAGTTTGCTCTTTCCTGTGGTGATTAAATCATCCAGAAGAAGTATCTTTTCACCTCTGTTATATTCACCCTCAATTTTGTTTTCCGTACCGTGCTTTTTAACAGAAAGCCTTGGATAAATCATGGGTATTCCGGTTTCGAGAGAAACAGCTGTTGCGAGGGGTATTGCAGCAAGAGGGATCCCCGCTATCCTATCAAAGGATAGGTCTTTCATAAGGAAAGCATAGGCCGCAGCCACCTTTTTTAATAAAGCGGGATCCGAGGATATCCGGCGCATATCTACATAGAAGGGGGATTTCTTTCCCGACTTAAGAACAAATTCTCCTGTCTTAAAGCATTTATTATCGATGAGCCCTTTTAGAATTCCCTGTTTTAAAAAATCAATACCGGAAAAGGAGCCCCGGTCTACCTGCCCCCTCGCTTTATTGATGGCATCCCTGTACTCCCTGGCACGCCTCCCCGGCTCAGGATCCTGGAAAACAGCCCTGCCGACCATGGGGAGTATGCCGTAACCGTCACTCCTGACACCACTTGCGATAGCCTCATTAACCTTCCCGCCCTGGGCTCCAATTCCGGGAGCGAGGAGCCATACATCGGGAAATTTCTCTCTTATCTTTTTCAGAGAAACGGGATCATTCCCCCCGACAACAAGTCCAATTCTTTTCCCCCAGGCAATACATTCCCTCGCCAGAGCGAGAAACAGTTCTTCTTTCTTCCCTTCAAAATCAACTTTCAGCTCCTGGATCTTTTCGGCAGAAGGATTCGAGGTTCTGCAAAGCATAAACATCCCCCTGTCTTTGTATTCAAGAAAGGGGTCTACAGAATCACGCCCCATGTAGGGATTCAGGGTTACGGCATCCGCGCCAAAAAAACCAAAAAGAGCATCGGCATAGGCCTTTGCAGTTGCTCCAATGTCATTCCGTTTGGCATCAATTATTACGGGAACCTCATCGGGAATTAGATTCAGTGTTTGAACCAGGGCCTCAAGGCCTTCGGGGCCGAATTTTTCATAGAAAGCAATATTGGGCTTATAGCACCCCGTATATTCAAGAGTTTCCTCTATTACCCTCTTGTTGGCCGATACAATTTCATCAATACAGGAATTTTTATTCTCTATTCTTGGATCCAGGCCAATGCATAAAAGTGTATTCTCAGTCCTGCATCTATTGCTTAACTTCTCAAAAAAATCCATCCCCGATTACCGCCTTTTCAGTAAAGTATTCCTGTTGATTCAGGGAAGCTTACTCCATCGGCCTGTATAGTTCAATATTTATCAAGGATTTTTGACTCTAAAATATCCCGATAGTCTTATTTCCGGAAAGATTCCTGGCGTAAAGAGAAAATTCTATCCCGCCGGTTTTATTGATAATACTGCGAGGGTATAGTATACTGAAAGTGATAGAGACGAAAGTATCTCTGCATCCCTTTTATATAAAATCGGAAGAGAGAGAATTCTGGCAGGCAGTAATAATCGTTGAAAATTTGCAACAAGGATTCATGGTAATGAGCGAAAAGATAATTCTGGATATTGAAGGTATGTCCTGTACTTCCTGTGCTGCCAATATCGAGAAGGCTCTTAAAAAAGATAAATCAGTTATCACGGCAAATGTAAATTTCCCCTCTAAATCGGCCCATCTAACTATAGCAACACCTGCCGGGGAAAGGAGAATTCTAAATATAGTTAAACAGGCCGGCTATGGGGTTGTTATTCGGAAAAATCCTCTAAAAAGGAAAACAGAGGCTTTAACAAAGGGAAAAATCAGACTGATACTATCGTGGGTAATTACAATCCCCCTGACAATAAAAATGCTGCTTGAAATGTTCCGGAGGATTTTTCTGGTAAATGAAGAATTCGCTTTTTATACCGATCTACTGCTGGCTTTTCCTGTTGTATTTATAATTGGCTTCCCGGTAATAAAAGGAGCCTTCTTTGCCCTCAGAAGGCTTTCTTTTGATATGGATTCCCTGATTGCTATTGGGACCATTGCTGCATATTCAACAGGTATTTTGAAGATATTCGGAATGCAAATTGAGAGTTTTGTATCAACAGGTGCAATGATAATGGCAATAAATTTTGTCGGCAACTATTTGAAAGAAACGGCATCGGATAAGGCTTCTCAATCAATAAAAAAATTACTGGCGCTGGGGGTAAAGAAAGCCCGTCTTGTCGGAGAGAATAATTCCGTACAGGATGTCCCCATAGAATCACTAAAATTAAATGATATAGTACTGGTAAAGCCGGGAGAGAAAATCCCGGTTGATGGAAAGATCGTTTTTGGGGAAACCTCGGTAGATGAATCAATCGCAACAGGGGAATCTATCCCCCTGGAAAAACAGCAGGGAGATAGAGTAATTGGTGCTACTATTAACAAACAGGGAGCAATAAAAGTCAGGGTTGAAAAACTTGGAAATGATACATTTTTATCTCAGATGATAAAAATGGTTGAGGAGGCTCAGAGTTCGAAGATTCCAATTCAGGCATTTGCAGACCGGGTAACCTCTGTTTTTGTTCCCGTGGTTCTGATTACTTCGATTCTAACATTTTTGTTCTGGATCTTTTTCCCGGAGACCGGAAGAAGTTTGGCGATTTTTTTGGGGAACATTCTTCCGTGGGTAAATACAGAACGCGGATTTATTTCAACAGCAGTTTTTGCATCGATTGCAACAATGGTTATTGCCTGTCCATGCGCTCTGGGACTGGCAACACCGACAGCATTAATGGTGGGAATGGGAAAAGGTGCAGCAAATGGTATTCTTATCAGGAATGGGCAGGCAATACAGACCGCCCAGAAAATAGATGTTGTGGTATTTGACAAAACAGGAACCATAACGAAAGGAACTCCATCTCTGATTGAATTTAGCAGTGAACTGGAAGAAAATGATTTTCTAAAATTAGTTGGATCTGTTGAATCCTGCAGTGAACATCCACTTGCCGGTGCAATTGTAAAGGCAGCAAAAGACCGCAATATAGAACTGGAAAATATAGATACTTTTTCGGCTGTTTTTGGAAAGGGAATAAATGCCGTACTGAACAGAAATAAAATAACTGTCGGAAGTAAAAGATATTTTGATGAAACAAACCTGGATTATCATAGATTTAAATCGACAATATCTAATTATCAGGAAAAAGGATACACGGTAATAATGGCGGCAAAAAATAAAAAAGTCATCGGGATTATAGGAATTTCCGACGAAATAAAAAGTGATTCAAAAGAAGCACTTGAAGAGCTGCACGAACTTGAAATTATGACAGTAATGCTTACCGGAGATAACAGAAAATCAGCCGAAACAATTGCCGCCAAAGTTAATATTGACAGGGTTTTTGCAGAATTATTACCGCAGGACAAACTCAGGATTGTAAAAGATTTTCAGAATCAAAAAAAAATCGTGGCCATGGTCGGGGACGGGATTAATGATGCCCCGGCCTTAAAGCAGTCGGATATTGGTATTGCAGTTGGAACCGGAACGGATATAGCAATAGAATCTGCAGATATAACCCTGGTATCAGGAAGCCTGACCGGTGTTGTTAAAGCGATAAATTTATCCAGGGCAACCTATAAAAAAATAATCCAGAATTTGTTCTGGGCTTTTTTTTATAATATAGCAGCCATTCCTCTCGCTGCCGCCGGCCTCCTGCACCCCGTAGTAGCGGAAGTCGCAATGGCTTTGAGTTCTCTAAACGTTGTGGGAAACTCTTTAAGACTGAACAAGATAAAATTAGATAACAAGAAGAAATCCAAACGGTACCGGATGTAAGCCCTTTCTTTCCGGAATTTTTACTCCACAAACTTTTTGTGAATATCTTCATATGATAGATCAGGATGAATCCCGGCCCGTGTAAGGCTAAAATCATATTTTACAGGATCGAGGGGATTAATATCCCTGAACGCAGCTGTTATTCTGAGGGCATTCTTCATATTTGCAGAATCTGACGATGTAAAATCAAGCATGTTCGAGATCTTCAGCATATGGGTATCCAGGGGGATTATCAATTTCGATGCGGGTATTGATCTCCATATACCGGGATCGATACAGTCATTTCGAATCATCCATCTCAAGAATAAATTAAAGCGTTTACAGGCACTTCCCTTTTTAGGATCGGGAAGGATAATACATCTGCCGGAAGGCGTTAATTTCCTGTGGAAATTTATTAAGGCCGGCAAAACAGTAATATCTTTTTCCCTGTATCCCCCGACAAAACATTTTTCCAGGGATCCAAATTTGGATATACATTGTTTTATGATTATAAGAAAATTGGCAATATCACAGGACTTATAGAATCTGTACTTTAATCCGAAAACTTTTTCTTTTATTTCCTCTTCGCTGTTTTTTGTTAAAAAGGCGCAGGGCTTCTTCATGATGGATAGAATTTTCCCAACAATCCCGATTATCCCCCGTACATTTCCCAGTGCAAAGGAAGCCGCTATAAAACCTGCAATCTCAATATCCCGCTTATCAACATACGGATCCAAAAACTGCAGGGGATCAGGAGAAAGAAATTTCTTTTTGTTGAAAGTTTTGTATATACTCTCCAATACCGGCAGAAGGGACTTTTTCATCTGTAGTGCAGGGAGTTATGGAATTTTATTTTATGTGTACAGGCTGCTCTCATTTTTCTGCCAGTATAGATGCTCACACAGCCTCCGCCGTTAAACTACTATCATACTGATGATATTGGGCAGACCTGTAAGTGTCAATTGTTTTTAATCAAAAATATTTCAGGGAAGCCAATCGGAAAAAGGCTGGCATAGTTGCACTATTCAGAAAGATTATGATAGAATCCGAAGAGTTCGGGTAATGTAATATTCCTGCGAATATACACAATTCAGCCGCGAAACAAATCTTCATAAACCTGTTCAGGGAAGGAACGTACAAATGCACTATAAGACCAGAAAAGATGAAACCGCCTACCTCGCCGCCTGCGATGCGGCAATGAAATTATGGCCGGTTCCATGGGAAAAAATCGAAATCTCCAATCGGTTTGGAACAACCCATGTTATCGCCAGCGGCCCTGAAAAAGCCCCCCCGCTTGTGCTCCTGCATGGATTTTTCATGACATCGATTATGTGGACTCCAAACATTTCCAAACTCAGTAAAGCCTATCGGGTCTATGCTATCGATATTGTAGGTAATCGGAATCGAAGCACACCTGGAGAACCGATTAATAATTCGGATGAAATTATTGAGTGGCTCGAGGGGACACTCACCGGGCTGGGACTCAAAAAAGTTCATTTAATGGGTATGTCGTTCGGAGGATGGCTTGCCATGAAGTTCTCAATAGCAGCACCGGAACGAGTCAACAAACTCGTCCTGCTCGCACCTGCAGCCGCTCTTCTTCCCCTGGCCAAACAGTTTACCCTGCGGGCATTACTGTCAATCCTGCCTCCAAAACAATTCTGGTATAAATTACTACTGGGCTGGTTGGGCATAAAGGGCAGCCCTGATAACAAGTTCCCGCAGCATCTGCTTGACCTTATGTGGAAGGGGGTCAAACACATCAAGAGCTCGGCTGAGTCAATGCAGGTTTTACCGGATGTACTCTCCGATGAGGAACTTGGTAAGGCAAAAATGCCCGTGCTGCTACTTATCGGGAAAAACGAAGTAATATACAATCCTGCAGAAGCTATGGCTCGCGCCAGACAATTGATTCCTGATCTAACAGGAGAGCTGATACCGGATTGCGGCCATGACATCAGCTTCAGACAGCATAAAATTGTCAATAAACGGGTACTTGCATTCCTCGATGAGACTACAGGACATTAGGGTGTAAAACAGCTCGCCGCGATTGATGTCAAGATAGATGACACATCGGGAGGATGCCAACGACAGTACCGGGATAAACATATTTAAGAATTGTTCAAATAAAAATATTAAAGTAGAATTGAAAAAAAGAGAAATGTGTTGTAAAACGGGGTTTTCATACAGGGTTGTTATGCACCCCTTCGGGGAATGGCGTTTTTATTATTGAAGCCCTAATTCCAGACCAGAGAAGTTAAAAACTACTGGAATTTGTCTGGTTTCTATTAAAAAAT
>CAZEKV010000052.1:0-14719 GCA_964512945.1 uncultured Spirochaetales bacterium
CCGGATGAGACCCGACAGGATCTCTGTCATTCCATACTGCGGTAACTTCATTACCCGGGCTTCCATTATCCAGGGTATAGGGCCAGAAAAAATTTGTCCCATCCTGATCCCCTTCATAGCCCTCTTCAATGCTGCAATCATAAATAAAACCCATATCCAACAGAACCTTGAAGAGATTATCACCATATTCGAGAAAGGGCGTTCTAAAACCATAAAGTTTATCTATCCCTATTCCCTTTTTCATATCAGACTTTTGCTCTTCGGGATCAAAGGGTTTTGCAATCCATCTTGAACACATCCTTATTTCTTTTTCCCATTCTTCAACAGAAAAATCCATCCCATGTGGATGAGAATTTGTATGATTCCCGAGCTCATTTCCATTATCTACAGCCCTGCGCCATGCTCTTTTTAAACGCCCGGGGCCCTTGCCTATCAGCCCGGCAATATACATGGAATTTGAATAGAAGGAGAAATGTGGAGAAACTCCATCATAGGTTTTGGAGTTGGCGTTACCCCGGGGATTTTTATATGAAGCGAACAGGTCTGTAATATACTTCATCCCCCCCGAGCCATCCTCTCCGTCAAAGCTGTTATCATCAAACCCCAGAGACACAAACTGCGGAACATCTTCAACAGAAAGGTTTTTCGGAGGCTGCTGCGAGGGAGCCAGACTCAATTTATAATTGATTGCTTTTTCAGAACATCCCGACAAAAACAGGAACACCAGTAAAATAAAGAATATTTTTTTCATTTCCAACACCTCCCTCCATACTTGTTTTCTGCCTACAGATTATCCAGATTTTTTCTAAAATACAAGCAGCAAATATGGAAATAGCGGATTTTCCAGACAGATCCTTTTTCTAACTAAAAGAGGGCTGTAAAGATGGGGGATTATGACTCCGAGCCAAAACAGAAGCCGGGAACTGTACAGATATATCTAAACATGTGCTTATGAGTACTTGACAGAAAACCCCTGAATGATACAATGTTTACCATATTGATAAACATTGCAAGGTATCAGAAATGGAACCATTATAGAATACTAATAAGCCGCCCGCAGGCATTCCTGCTACAGCAGCAAAATACAGGAGAAAAAAATGAATTACAAGCTGGATACAATCGCCCTGCATGGCGGAAATACTGTTGATGAAACAAACTCAAGGGGTGTGCCGCTCCATAAAACAGCTTCCTACCTCTTCAAAAACACAACCCACGCCGCCGATCTTTTTGCCCTCAGGGAAGAAGGCAATATTTACACAAGATTGATGAATCCGACCCACGATGTTCTTGAAAAACGTATGGCTGCCCTTGAAAACGGTGCAGCAGCCCTTGCCCTGGCATCGGGAACCTCTGCAATTTTTTATTCCATAATCAATATATGCACCAGAGGAAATGAAATAATTTCTGCCGCCAATCTCTACGGAGGAACATACACGATGTTCAAGAATATACTCCCGGGATTCGGGATAAAAACAACCTTTGTTGACGCTCTAAAACCTGAAAATTTCGAAGAAAAGATCAATAAAAATACAAGACTTCTTTACACCGAAGTAATTGGAAACCCCTCCCTCGATGTAGTAAATATAAAGGCAGTTTCCAGAATAGCCAGAAAACACAATCTTCCTCTGGTGGTTGATTCAACATTTACGACCCCATATCTTTTTAGACCCATCGAACATGGAGCCGATATTGTAGTTCATTCCCTGACAAAATGGCTGGGAGGACACGGAACGGGAATCGGGGGGATTGTTATTGACAGCGGGAAATTCAACTGGAGAGATGAAAAATTTCACCTCTACAATACTCCTGATAATTCCTACAATGGGATGAGATTTGCCCATGACCTCGGGGATCTCAATCCTCTGGCCTTTATTCTCAGGATGCGTCTTGTCCCTTTAAGAAATCTTGGAGCCTGTATAAGCCCCGATAACGCCTGGATGTTTTTGCAGGGAATTGAAACCCTCCATCTACGAATGCAGCGCCACTGTGAAAATGCCGCCAGAGTTGCAGTATATCTTAAAAACCACAAAATGGTTGAATGGGTAAGATACCCCGGGCTGGAAGATGATCCCTCTTACAAAACGGCCAGAAATCAATTTAAAAATGGATTTGGGGGTATGCTTGTTTTTGGGATAAAGGGAGGTAGAACAAAAGGAGAAAAATTCATTAACAAACTTGAACTCCTGTCCCATGTCGCAAATGTCGGGGATGCAAAAAGCCTTGCCATTCATCCAGCAAGTACAACCCACTCTCAACTCTCCGAATCGGATTTAAAAAGAGGGGGAATAAGCCCGGATCTTATACGCCTGTCCATTGGAATTGAACATATTGATGATATTTTACAGGACATTGAACAGGCTATAGAAAAAGCATATTCAAAATAATCAATGCCGGCGGGAAATAAGCGAGGTAATTCCTACCTTGAGACTACAGGATTGATTGTCCGAAAAGTGGTGTCCTACTTTAGATTCTTCGAGCACTTTTTGCAGTACCCTGTAAATTCAAGGTTATAGCCCGTAATTTTCTTCCCCTTTGACCATGTTTTTTCCTCAACGGGGGGCAGCTCCATCCCTCCGGGAATATCCTCTATTCTCCCGCAGGATAGACAGCGGAAATGGGGATGAGCCTCCGGACAGGGATCAAATCTTTTCTGATTGCTTCCGAATTCAAGCTTCAGGATTGTGCCCTTTTCCGAAAGCATTTCAAGATTCCTGTATACGGTACCCAGACTTATGTTGGGAAGCTCCTTTCTGACCTCGGAATAGATAACATCAGCACCGGGATGATCTTTATGCTTTTTAAGCTTTTTGAGGATTATACGCCTCTGCTGCGTATTACGCATAACTACTCCCCATAAAAATAGTAATTGTTATCAATTTAAGAAATTTACAATAATTAGTCAAGGCTTTTGAAATCATCTAACAAAACAAATTAGAAATATCACATTAGATAAAAAACTTTTCTCCATCTATCAATATTCGGCATAAAAATACTATTTTTATTTTTCGGGGAATAATATTTTTACTACTTGTTCAGGATTTTATTTGCAGTTTTAATTTTATTTGCTTATACTGTTGTATAGAATTTAAAATTTATTTTATAAGGTTGGTTTATCACATCATGAATATTATCCTGAAAAGAAAGACTTTAATTTATTTAATAATTTTCCTCCTTTTACCTGTCCTGTTTTCCGAAGAGATGGTCCCGGAAGAAACAACACCGCCTCCTGACCCTGTGACTACCTACTCACAAAAAGGCGGAATGCTTGAAAAAGGCGACCACTCGTTCTATCTGCGGACAAATGATGAATTTACGGGATTTTCAACACTCTTTGCCGGATACCGTTACGGACTTTCTAACTGGTTCCAGTTTGCCATTGAGGGGGGAATCGGAATAAAGGTATACATTGCCAACCTCCATCTCTACTTCAAGATCTTTGAATCCAAAAACAAATTCTTTTTCATGGGGCTGAGAACCAGAAGCGGATATAAATATCAAAATACCTCATTAACACTTGGAAGTGCCGTCCTCGAGGACACACGAAACGGATTTTACATTGCCGCAGACTATACATTTTCTTTCCGCTTTGGAGATGAGAGAAGACACTCACTCTACTATTCCATATACCCCCTTTTTGACATTGATATAACAGGCCGCCCTCTTGAAATATATTTTGCGCCTATACACCTTGGTTATGAATTTCTTTTTAAAAAGAACAGACAATGGAGTTTCGCTATAGAAACTGGTTATTTTTTTCCGTTAAACGATGTCGCAGATACAAGCTGGTTTAATTTCCCGAATCTTGCCAATATCGGTTTTTTTTATAGATTTTGACTTGACATATTTTTCCATATACTGTATTTTACTAATAGTAATTATTACTATATAGGAGAAAAACATGCAATCACTAAAAGGTTCTAAAACAGAACGGAATCTTCTTGCCGCTTTTGCCGGCGAATCGCAGGCTCGGAACAGATACACAATGTTTGCCAGCAAAGCGAAAAAAGAGGGGTACGTTCAGATATCGAAAATTTTTACCGAGACTGCTGATAACGAAAAAGAACACGCAAAACAATTATTCAAGCAGCTAGAAGGCGGCGAGCTTGAGATTACCTCATCATTCCCTGCAGGGGAAATAGGCACAACAATTGAGAATTTAAAGGGTGCAGCCGCAGGAGAGAATTATGAATGGACGGAAATGTATCCTGAATTTGCAAAAACAGCGAGAGAAGAAGGTTTTAATACAATAGCGGATATTTTTAAAAGCATTGCCGTAGCGGAGAAGCAGCACGAAAAAAGGTACAAAAAACTGGTATCAAATATCGAAACAGGAAGTGTTTTTAAAAAAGAAAAAAAAGTTGTCTGGTTTTGCTCTAATTGCGGATACCTTCATGAGGCTGAAGAAGCCCCTGAAGTTTGCCCGGCATGTGCTCATGGAAGGGGATATTTCCAGCTGCACGGAGAAAACTGGTAAAATATTATTTTGACCTGATTTTATTGGACGAAGGCTGAATTTTAATCATAGGAGAGAAAAATGACAGAGAAAAAACGAATTTACAGATGTGAGCACTGCGGCATAATAGTTGAGGTACTTCATGAGGGCGGCGGGAAAATGATATGCTGCGATACACCAATGGTCTTACAGGAAGAAAAAACGG
This sequence comes from uncultured Spirochaetales bacterium, assembly GCA_964512945.1. Taxonomy (GTDB): domain Bacteria; phylum Spirochaetota; class Spirochaetia; order CAZEKV01; family CAZEKV01; genus CAZEKV01. Next base: position 4,659 of record CAZEKV010000052.1, read on the forward strand.
CGGATGCACCGGTAGAAAAACATGTTCCGATTATAGAAAAACTACCGGAGGGATACAGGGTAACTGTTGGAACTACTCTTCACCCCATGGAAAACGATCACTTTATTGAATGGATAGAATTAATTGCAGACGGGGAATCTTTCCGGCATTTCCTTTCTCCCGGCGATAAGCCCACAGCTACTTTTAGAACAAAGGCTGAAAGTGTCTCCGCAAGGGAATACTGTAATAAACATGGATTATGGAAAACCTGATCTTATAGGAGAGTAGGAATGCTTGATAAAGAAATTGAAGAGGCGATAAACCGCCAGATAAATGAGGAACTGGAATCTGCTTACATCTATCTTTCTATGGCTTCATATTTTGATTCGGAAGCTCTTGGGGGTTTTGCCAGCTGGATGAAGGTTCAGGTAAAGGAAGAACTGTCTCACATGGAAATATTCTACAACTATATAAATGCAAGGGGTGGAAGAAGCAGTTTTTATAACATTAAGAATCCGGATCCATACTGGAAAACCCCGCTTGAGGCTTTTCAGAATACATACGAGCACGAACAGCATATAACAGACAAGATAAACGATTTATTAAAATTGGCAAAGAGTAAAAACGACAATGCCACGGAAATTATGCTGCAATGGTTTGTTACGGAACAGATTGAAGAGGAGAATAACGCTCTTAATATCCTGACCAAATTAAAACTAATAAAAGATAATCCCCAGGGTTTGTTAATGCTTGATAAAGAATTATCTGCTCGTGTTTTCATCCCCCCTGCGGGAAAAACAGAATAAAAAATTGAGGAGTGTTTATGAAAAAATACATTTGCGATCTATGCGGATATGTCTACGATCCCGGGATAGGAGATCCTGACAGCGGTATAAAACCCGGCACATCATTTGAGGATATCCCGGACGATTGGGTCTGCCCTTTGTGCGGAGCGACAAAAGACGACTTTTCAGTAGTTGAATAGTATGTAAATCAAACCGCATATAATCGGTTAGTATACAGGAGATAAGGGTAGAGACATCTCTCTGGAAAGTCAGAATTGGGGAGGATTGAGGTGAAAACCACCCCGGGGTTCCCGCAGCGGGACATAGCCGAAAGCAGGATCCCTGGAACGGATTCTCTGCCTCGCGTCCTGTTTTATCCGGGAATCCAGCCCCATATGCCCGTATTAATTTTATGAAAATACTAATAATAGGGGCTTCCGCTGCAGGGCTTTCAGCTGCGGAAACTATATTAAAAAACGAATCCGGCAATGAAGTTGTGATAATATCGGCTGAAAACAGCTTTCCGTATTACAGACCTGTATTAAGTAAATATATTACAGATAAAACAATTATTACAAAAAGCCGGTTCTTTCTTAAAGAAGAGAGCTGGTACGCCCAAAATCTCGAACTTTTAAAGAATACCAGAGCCGTTGAAATTCTGCCGAAAAAGCAGATGGTCGAAATTCAGGATAACCGGAAGATCCCCTACGATAGATTAATAATAGCATCCGGAAGCCTTCCGTTTATTCCCCTCCCCGGTGCAAAAGATAAAAGAAATGTTTTTGCCTTAAAAACCCTCTCCGATGCCAACGAGATTTATAAATCCTTGAAGAAATCAAAAAAAGTTACAATAGTTGGAGGGGGGATTCTTGGACTGGAAATGGCTGATACCATAAACAGCCAGGGGAAAGAGGTTTCTGTTATTGAGCTGGGGAACCGCCTAATGCCTAAAATGCTGGATCAGGCATCATCTGAGATACTTTTTAGTTCGGTAAAAAAAGCAGGGGTAAATCTTTATCTAAATGATGTTCTTGAAGAATTACCCGGAAATAAAATGCCAGAAACAATAAAACTAAGGAGCGGTAAAGAAATACAAACCGATATGATAATTTTTGCCATTGGGGTAAGAGCCGATCTAAAACTTGTAAAGGACTTTATCACCACCGAAAAAGGAATTAAGGTAAATTGTAATATGGAAACGAGCTCTAAGAACATCTTTGCCTGCGGAGATGTGATTAGTTACAAAAATCTTCCGGCTCTATGGATGCCCGCACTTAAAACGGGAATGGTAGCGGGTTCTAATGCTATGGGTATTAAAAAGGATTTCGAGATGGATTTTTATCCAGCAGTGTTTAAGGGCTTTTCAAATAGCTTTTTTTCTATTGGAGATATTTCACCCGATAATGAATCAATTGAAAAAATCGGCAATGGACTTTACGAAAAATATTTTCTCAGGGAAAAAAAGCTTCTTGGTGCTGTATTAATGGGGAGTATCACAAAATCCTCTATGGTACTGAATTATTTAAGAAATCCCGGAACTATTGTCAATAAAAAGGATCTGATCAAATAGAAAACGGAGGACGGCGATGTTATTTGATTTTTTTAAAAGCCTTAACCCTGTACTGCAGGCATTGGTTGCGACCTGCTTTACCTGGGGGGTGACCGCTCTCGGGGCATCGGGTGTTTTTGTTTTTAAGAATATAAGCAGAAGGGTATTTGACGGTATGCTGGGCTTCGCTGCAGGGGTTATGATCGCTGCCAGTTTCTGGTCCCTTCTGGCTCCTTCCATAGAGTTATCCGGACAAATGGGTCTAATTCCGTGGGTTCCTGCAGTTGTAGGCTTCCTGCTGGGGGGAATTTTTCTAAGAATTGCCGACAAAATTCTTCCCCATCTCCATCTCTGGGAGGATATTAAAAATGCCGAGGGAAGAAAAACATCCCTGCATAAGAGCATTCTCCTGGTTCTGGCAATCACATTACATAATATTCCAGAGGGTCTGGCAGTGGGGGTTGCCTTTGGGGCTGTAGGCTCAGGGATTCCCTCTGCTACAATTGCCGGGGCAGTTGCCCTTGCCCTGGGTATAGGAATACAAAACTTTCCAGAGGGTCTGGCTGTTTCGGTGCCATTGAGGCGGGAGGGCTTTTCGAGACTGAAGAGTTTCTGGTACGGGCAAATTTCGGGTATAGTGGAACCCGTAGCGGGTGTTCTTGGAGTACTGGCGGTTATTTTTATGCGTCCGATTCTTCCCTACGCCCTCTCTTTCGCAGCGGGAGCGATGATATTTGTTGTTGTTGAGGAGGCAATACCCGAGGCACAGTCTGCAGGTAATACGGATATAGCCACCCTCGGAGCAATGATAGGCTTTGCTTTGATGATGGCTCTCGATGTGGGTCTTGGATAGTATCGTCCATTATTCCGCCATAGCCTCCGCCCCTCCCCCGCTGATATACAGGATCCTTTTTTTGGCCGGGATTTTTTGATAAAAGATTGATTTTTAGCGGGACTTAATATACAAAGATAAAATATCGACAACTTGATAATAGAAAATAGCGGGAATGCGAAAAACAGGAGAAAATTGTGAAAGCAATCAAAATAGCTGAGAATATATACAGGATTGGAGCCAATATAAGTGATGGAGATCTTTTTGAGGGAATATGGCCTATCCCCGACGGTGTCTCTTTGAATGCCTACGTCATTAAAGGAGAAAAAAATGTAATGATAGACCTTGTTCAGGACAGGGATGCCGCACCGGAAAAAATAATTAAACAACTTGAGTCAATATCTTTATGCATTGAGAACTTCGACTACCTTATACTTAACCACCTTGAACCCGATCATACGGGATGGCTGGGGGTTTTCCTGGAAAGAAATCCGGGAATTCAGATAATTACAACTGAAAAGGGATCGGGTCTTGTGAGAAGTTTTTTTTCTGATAAAGCAAATATAAAAGTTGTATCTTCCGGCGATAGTATAAAGATTGGAAAAGATGCGGAACTCGTTTTTGAAGAAACTCCCAATGTACACTGGCCGGAGACAATGGTAACATACGAAACCAAATCAGGGATTCTGTTCTCCTGCGATGCCTTCGGATCCTATGGGAATATAGGAGAATCGATTTTTGACGATCAACTATCAGAAGAAGAACACATTTTTTTTGATAAAGAGTCTTTGCGCTATTACTCAAATATTATTTCAAGTTTTTCACCCTTTGTTATACGTGCTATTGATAAGCTTAAAGATATAAAAATCAAAATGATAGCCCCTTCCCACGGGATAATATGGCGGGAAAATCCCTCAACTATCATAGATAGATATATAAAATACGCCGGATATATGACAGGCCCTGCTGAAAAAGAAATAACAATTGTCTGGGGCAGCATGTACGGACACACGAAAGAGGTTCTTCAGCATATAATTGCGGGAATACGCTCAGAAAATGTTCCCGTACATGTTCACAGACTTCCCCAGGAGGATATATCACATATCCTTGCAAATGCATGGAAATCTTCCGGCCTAATTTTCGGTATGCCCACCTATGAATACAAGATGTTTCCCCCGGTTTCCTGTGCTATAGATATGTTCGGGAAAAAGCATGTATGGAACAAAAAAGTATTTCGTTTCGGCTCATATGGGTGGTCAGGAGGGGCTCAAAAGGATTTCGAAAAAAAAACAGAAAAAATGAAATGGGATTTTCTTCCGGCGCTTGAATGGCAGGGGAAAGCCGATAAAGATATCTGCAAGACAGCTTTTAACAGAGGGAAAGAACTGGCAGTTGAAATAAAAGCAGTCTGACTGCAGTTTTTTTATTAGAAAAACGGAGATTATAATTTTAATCGTGCCCCTGTTCCCCGGTGTTTTTTATTTGAATTATCAAATAAAAAAATTAATTCCGGACATCTTATTATATTGAAGAAGTCATATATCTGATTGGATCATTCGAGGAATGTTATCCCTTATTACAAACCTTGATTCGATTTTATAAGGGGATAGATTGGAAAAACTGATATCAGATAAGAATAAATTTACCGGTAGATTAATAACCATAGGGCTTCCAATCTTCCTTCAGCTTCTCTTTATGTCATTATTGAATTTTATTGATGGCTTTATGATTGGGCAGCTGGTTGACTCTTCAGGATCAGCCGATAATGCAATTAGTGCTATTGGCCTTGCAAATCAACTTTTTATTGTCCTTGAAGTTTTTCTCGCAGCCATTAGCAGTGGAGCTGCCGTCTTCGCTTCTCAAGCATGGGGCAAAAAAGATACATCAAATATAAAATCTGTTCTTGGAATAAGTATATCTATCAGCTGCATGATTTCATTCCTGTTTGCCGTACTTGCTATTTGCTTCCCGGAAAAACTGGTAAATCTGTACCCTGCCGGCGATAGTGTAAAAATATTGACAATCCAGTATTTGACTATTATTGGATTCAGCCATATTCCAATGGGAATTACATTCTCATATTCTTCGGTCTTGAGAAGTATCGAAAATACAAAACTCCCCCTTATGATAAGTGTACTGGCCATATGTATAAATACAGTTCTAAATTATTTCCTGATTTTCGGCAAATTCGGATTTCCCGAGCTTGGAGTAAGGGGGGCGGCAATTGCCACTGTTATTGCAAGATGCGTCGAGGCATTTTTGCTTGTTGTTATTCCATACTTTCAAAAATCTCCGATAGCAGGAAAAATAAAGGAAATATTTAATTTTAATTTTTCTTTTGCAAAAAAATATATAAAAATAGTTCTCCCGATAATAGCGGGAGAAGGCGGCTGGGTTGTGGGAGAAATTGTCTACAACTATATGTATTTTCATCTTGGGGAAAGTGCCTTTGCCGCAGTAGGGGCTTTTTACAATATTAATGCTATATTTTTTCTTGCATTTGTGGGATTGGCCGAATCAAGTACCATAATGATTGGAAACAGGATCGGAGCCGATGAAAGGAAAAAAGCATTTGATTATTCGGTGAAATTTGTAATCCTGGCAGCAGCGGGAGCGATAATAATAGGTTCAACCATATTTTTATCAAAGGAATTTTTTCTTTCTTTTTTCAAATTGTCTTCTGCGGCATTATATAATTGCAATAATCTATTAATCATATTTTCTTTTGTACTCATACTAAAAGCAGTAAATGTTTTACTGATAAACGGAATTTTTAGAGCAGGGGGAGATACTCTCTTTTCATTCAAAATGGACTTTTTCCTTGTATGGTTTGTAGGGATTCCTATTGGATTGATCTCTGTTTTTATACTACATCTACCGGTTTATTTTGTATTCCTGCTGATTAATATAGAAGAATTGCTAAAAACTATTCTTTGCCTGTTTCGTTTCTTTTCAAAAAAATGGCTTAAAAATTTGACACAGAGATAACAAAAAAACAGACGGGAAAAACACGAGATAATATTAAATACAATTACAGATTCTTGACCATCCTGTCGGGCTGATGATTATAGACCTTTCCCCCTGGATTAACCGAATGGGTTAGCCAGACATTACCTCCTATGACGGCACCTTCCCCAACTACCGTATCCCCCCCGAGGATGGTAGCCCCGGCGTATATAATTACATTATCCTCTATCGTGGGATGACGTTTCTCACCCTTTACAGGATTTCCATTTTTATCAAGAGAGAAGCTTAATGCCCCAAGGGTTACCCCCTGGTATATCTTGACATTTTTTCCTATTTTTGTCGTCTCGCCTATCACAACCCCCGTGCCATGATCGATGAAAAAACTTGAACCTATCTCTGCACCAGGATGAATATCCGTTCCTGTCTTTGAATGGGAAAACTCCGTCATAATCCTTGGAATTAACGGGACATGGCATTTGTAAAGAACATGTGCGAGGCGATGGGTTGCTATGGTGTTAACAAAGGGATAACTCATTATAATCTCTTCCCTGGAAGAGGCTGCAGGATCACCGTTGTATGCAGCCTCTATATCGGTATGAATTATATTCCGTATCTCAGGAATACTTTCGATCAGAATAGAAACCGCCCTGAGGGCAAGCTCTTCACAGGCTGAATCCCCGTTTTCACCCTTTCTTGAAATATATTTAAAGGCTTTGTATATCTGATAATATAATTCTCTCGATGCGCGACGGAGTAAATCTCCTGCATAGAGGTTCAGTTCTTTCTCTCCCGGGGGCTCATGACAGTGAAAACCGGGAAAGATAACGGCCAGTAAATTATTAAGAACGTTGTAGACGGATTCCCGTCCGGCAATATCTATACCCTCTTTTGTATTAATTACGGGATTCTCGCTATAGTTTATCTCTACTTTTCTTATATAGCCGGGAAGCTTATTATTAATCCAGTCAGTTAGTTTTTTCAATTCTATCCCCGCTCAGACTCTAAGAAAATAAGGTCGATTATTCTATCAAAATTATGCTGCAAAATCAGCCCGCCCAAAATGCCGCTGCACATTGTTTATACTGAATAACTGTTTAATTCTAACATAAAAAGTAAATTATGAGAATATTAAAATCAGCATTGGATAGCTTGAAATACCAGATGTCTTGATATGGAGCTGCAAAAGAGATATTCTTATGTCAGGAGAAGACAAGATGTACAGAAAGTCTCCACTATTTCTTATTCTTCTTTTCAGCACCCGTATATTTCTCTTATGTACTGAAACTCCCCTCCCTATTCAGGAAGCAATTTTTGCAGGCCTTAGAAGAAGCAGCTATGGATGTGAGCCAAAAAACAGAAATGATGGATGGTGGGCAGATAAAGCCATTCTCCTGTCGAAGAGTATTTCCTGTAAAAAAAAAGTAATTCCTGTAGTTATTCAAATAGTTTCGGGCTTCCTGTCCGAAAGCGGCAAAACCAGATTCGAATTTGAAAAACCGGCTTCTTACACCGCTTCAACGAAAAACATGACATTTAAACAACCACATAACATCGACCATGACAGAGCACTCTCCGTTTATGACAGGAAAAAGGTTAGGGTGATTCTCCAGCTTGAATCCGGGAATTCAGATATCTCCAATGCCCTGGAAGTCGTTTTTAAAAAATTCGGGCATCATCCATCTGTCCTGGGCTTCGGAATTGATGCCGAGTGGTATTTTTACAAAGAGTCAAAAAATAAAACGGGGATTCCAATATCTGACGTAGAAGCTGAACGCTGGGTACAAAAGGTACTATCCTTCGGCCAGGAATACACCCTTTTTATAAAACACTGGAAGCCGGATAATCTCCCCCCGACATTCCGCCACAAAAATCTATGGTTTCTAAGCGATTCACAGGATTTTAACTCCATGGATGATATTCTAACGGAATTTAGAAAATGGGGAGAGCACTACAAGAACTCCTCCGTGGGATTCCAGTTTGGATATATAAGGGATAAAAGGTGGTGGAAAAAAATCAGGTATCCCGGAAAGATAATTTCCGAAAAAATTATTAATAACATCCCTAATGTAAAATACCTTTTCTGGGTAGATTTTACAGCTTCAAGGATAAGGTTTTGATAATGTTTTTTATTTTTACATTCTCCTAACAGCAATCTTAGAAAATTTTTTCAATTTGAAAATCAAATTGAAAATTGATGTTTTTCCGGATTTATTCAGTGACATAAATTCTTATCCGCTGTATAATCTCCTGTTAATTATGAGAATTAAGCAATTCAGATATTCACAGAACAATTTGGGCTATCTTGTTTATAGTCCGCAAACGGCTGTTGCAGTAGACGGTGGGGCTGTAGATGATATTATTACTTTCGCCGATAGGAATTCATTAAAAATAAAATATATTGCCAATACTCACAATCATTATGATCATATGGAGGGAACGGAATCTCTGCTGAAAAAAACAGGGGCTGAATACCTGAGTAATCTAAAACTACGAAAAGAACAATCCCTGACAGTAGATGATGAAGTAATTAAAATATACCATACCCCCGGACATACCATGGATTCGATTGTGTTTCATCATGAGAATTTTTTGATTTCCGGAGACACCCTGTTTAATGGAACCATAGGAAATTGTTATTCCGGAGATATGGAAAGCTACTTTAAATCGCTAAAATTTATTCTAACCCTGCCCCCCGGTACAATAATTTACCCAGGACACGATTTGATAAAATATTCAATGGGTATAGCAGCAAATATGGATCCTGATAATGAGAGAATTGAGCTGTTTTTAAAAAACTACGACCCTAACCACATTTTCTCCTCTCTCAAGGACGAACTTCGGATAAACCCATTTATAAGGTTCAACGATCCACATCTTATTGAAATGCTTAAGGATAGAGACCTGCCCGCTGCAACAGAATTTGAAAGATGGAAATCCCTGATGACAATGCATTAATCGTAAACGTCAATCCACATAACTGACCGAAAAAATGGGCGGCACTGGATTCGAACCAGCGACCCCTTGCGTGTCGAGCAAGTACTCTAACCAGCTGAGCTAGCCGCCCGTATATATTAACCGGACTTCAGGTTAATATAATTGGAAACTTTTTGCAAATGATTTTATCCAGGGAAAGTGTTATTTTAAAGCCATAAGGATCCTTTCCAGCACATTTTTTCTCTGCAAAGGTTTGACAATAAAATTCTTCGCTCCAAGCAGGAGGGATTTCTTTACAAGATCCTGTTTACCCAGGGCACTTATCATTATTACTCTGGCATTTTTATCAAAATCTATTATTTTTTCCAGAGCCTCAACCCCATCCATTTTGGGCATTGTAATATCCATTGTAACAAGATCAACATTTGGAAAAAGCTCTTTATATTTCTCCAGACCTTCTACACCATTACTGGCAGTTCCCAGAACTTCAAAGCCTGCAGAACTCAGTATCTGGCTTATCTGCTTGGTAACAAATATCGAATCATCAACAATAAGAATCCTGTAAGGAGTTTTATCTTCCTTAATTCCTTCAGGCTCTTTTTCATTAATACTTGGAAAATCCATTTTTGTTTTCATAACAGTATTCTCCTAAGACCTCTCTCTAACAGCAACATTGATTTCTATTTTCCCCTGAGGCAGTTCCACAGGTACAATGAGAGCTTCGACTCCGTTATCGCTTATTTCCATATTCTCTCCGGTAAAAATAGCGGGAGGCGTAAGATCAAATTTAAAACCCAAATCGTGCAATTTGGTTACCGATTGTGCAGTGATCATATTGGCAAGCTCTGTAATTGTTGCTTTACCCAGATCATCCAGGGAGGTTAACTTCTCACCGTTCATGTCGGAGGCAATATCTATGGCGGTTTTCTCTGACATATCGAAAAGTACACGCCCCTCGACATCCCCGGCCAGGCCTGCAAGAGCCGCAACACCGAGAACAGGTTGTGATGTGGAC
>CAZEKV010000053.1:0-14675 GCA_964512945.1 uncultured Spirochaetales bacterium
TTCAGGAAATAAAAAAACGGGGAATAAAAATTATCTTTGCCGCCGACCTCGAAGTTTGCAAGAAAATTAGAAAAAACTACTACAATCATCCTTTACAGATTATTTTGATTCTTGATAAAGACGGGATCAGTATGGAAGAAGCCATAGAAGCAGGTGATGATATTATACACGCTCCAATAACCGATATGGATCTAAGGCTGAAGATATCTGTGGCAAAAATAAGACTGGAAAGGCTGACGGCTGTTTTTAATGAGAAGGAATTCTATAAAAAGGCTGTTAAGCAGGAAGAAGAACTGACCTCGAGGATACTTGATAAGACACTTTATCTAAAGGAAGCATTTCAGAATATTGAACTTTTAAATAAGGAACTGGAACACACAAACAGACAGCTGAAGAGAATTGCCAAATTTGATAATTTGTCAAACCTGCTAAATAGAATGAGTTTATTTGCCCTGCTTGATATCGAGATCGAACGTTCAATTAGAACCGGTTCTCCTCTTTCCGGAATTATGATGGATGTTGATCATTTTAAATCTATAAACGACGATTATGGCCATCAGTACGGTGATGAGGTTATCAGGAATATCGGGACTTTTTTTACAAAGTACCTCAGAAAATACGACAATGCCGGAAGATATGGTGGGGAAGAATTTTTTATAATACTGCCCGATACGAGAAAGAAGCATGCTGAAAAAATTGCCGAAAGATTCAGGAAGGAAATATCAGAAATGAAGATATTCTACAAGGAATCCATAATAAAAATAACCGCTTCGTTTGGGATTGCAGAATTCAATTCTGGGTACAGCAGGGATATGTGGATATCAAAAACCGATAGAGCTATGTACAGAGCCAAGCAGCTTGGAAGAAACAGGGTGGTTTCTCTGTAAAAGTAGATAACTATCTTCCATGACAGTGTTTATATTTTTTTCCACTGCCGCAGTGGCATGGATCATTCCTGCCTATTTTTGGCTGAGAACGGGTTATCTGTGCATGTTCAGGCCGAGCCTGAGGGGCGGATTCGTCCCGTTTTTGTCCCCCGCCGCCAAAAGTGAATTGATCGGGGAGGTTGTGACTTTCAATTTCCGATTGACGGCTGTATCCACTTTGTAAATAATCATCCCTTTTTTGAATCCTGACCTTGCACACTTTTTTTGCTATACTTGTTCTTAATTCCTTGATAAGTTTATCAAATATCTGAAACCCTTCAAGTTTATACTCTAACAAGGGGTTTTTCTGGCCGATTTGTCTCAGGTACACCGCTTCACGGAGAGATTCCAGATTCTCAAGATGATCCTGCCATTTTGAATCAACACTCCTGAGATATTCAGAGCGAATAAATAAATTAAATTGTTCTTCTCCCACCAAATTACATTTATTGTAAATATCATTTTCAATATCGGTATTAATTATTTTAATAATCTCGTCGACGGACATGGGTCTGATATCTTCCAGGCTAACCGAAAGTACATAAAAAAAACTCTCTTTTAGTTCGGAACACAGAACCTGATAGGCAGTCTCAGGATCTTCTTGCGAACTGGAATAATTTTCAACAAGCTCAAGGACTATATCCCCTGCGGCCTGGATAATTCTCTGTTTTAAATCCTTATCATTTAGAATATTATCCCTCTGGGAATATATGAAATTTCTCTGTTCATTCAAAACATCATCAAAATCAAGAAGATGTTTTCTCATTTCAAAATTCCTTTCCTCAACCTTTTTTTGGGCCCTCTCTATTGATTTATTTATCCAGGGATGGAACAGGGGTTCACCGCTGTTCATTCCCATCTTTCCCATTAAAGATTTTAAACTATCCCCTCCGAACAACCTCATAAGGCTGTCATCGAGGGATATGAAGAATCTTGACTTCCCGGGATCCCCCTGGCGTCCGGATCGCCCTCTTAGCTGATTATCGATTCTTCTTGATTCATGGCGCTCTGTCCCAAGGATGTAAAGCCCCCCCAGGTTTTTTACTTCGTCCCTGTCCTTTTCCCATCTTAGAAGTTCTTCCTGACAGGCCTTCCTGAATTCCTCATCCGATGCATTTGTACCGCATTTTTTTCTTGCACGGAATTCAGGATTGCCTCCCAATTTTATATCTGTTCCACGTCCGGCCATATTTGTTGCTATGGTAACGGAACCCTTTGATCCTGCTTCGGCTATGATCAGGGCTTCTCTGGAATGATTCTTGGCATTTAGAACCTCATGCCTGATTCCATTTTTTGTAAGCATTTTTGAAAGAAGTTCCGATTTTTCAATTGAAACGGTACCTACAAGCATGGGTTGACCCTTTTCCTGTGTATTTTTTATTTCATCGCATATTGCTTCAAATTTGAATTTTTCATTTAGATAGACGACATCGTCAACATCCTCTCTCGCCAATGGACGGTTTGTGGGAATAACAATGACTTCAAGGTTATATATTTTTGAAAATTCTACGGCTTCCGTATCGGCTGTTCCCGTCATGCCTGATATTTTTTTATACATCCTGAAAAAATTCTGAAATGTTATTGTTGCCAGGGTTCTGTTCCGCTGAGCAACTTTTATATTTTCCTTTGCTTCAATGGCCTGATGCAGACCATCCGAATAGCGTCTGCCCTGGAGAATACGTCCGGTAAATTCATCAACAATCTGAACAGAACCATCCTGGACTACATAATCAACGTCAATTTGAAATAATTTATGAGCCTTCAGAGCCTGGGTAAAATAGTGAATGTATTCAAAATGTTCTTCTTCGAATAATGATCCGTTTATAATTCTATTATTTTGAAGAATGGATTCGATTTTGTTCATTCCTTCATCAGTAAAGGTTATTCGCTTACTTTTTTCCTCAATTTTATAATCCCCAACCGGGTTTTCGGGGTATTCCCCATTTTCAGGATCCTTTTCGCATTCCGTTAAACCCCCAACAAGGCGGTTCACCTGTCTAAATTTAGCGGTGTCATCATCGGCAGGTCCGGAAATAATCAGGGGGGTACGGGATTCATCGATCAGAATGGAATCTATTTCATCAATGATACAATAATTATGGGTTTTCTGGGCGATCTCATCCGAACTCCATCTCATATTTGAACGTAAATAGTCAAATCCGAATTCATTGTTGGTTCCATAGGTAATATCTTTTGCATACGCTTTTTTTCTGGCCTCGTTATCCATATTGGCAAGGATTGATCCAACAGAAATCCCCAGATAGGAATAGACCGGCTTCATCCATTCAGCATCACGTTCAGCCAGATAATCATTTACGGTAACAATGTGAACACCTTTCCCGGGAATGGCGTTAAGGTATGCTGCGGTTACGCTGGAAAGGGTTTTCCCCTCACCGGTTTTCATTTCCATTATTTTGCCCTGATGGAGGACAATCCCTCCCAGAAGCTGAACATCGTACAGTCTCTCCCCGAGGACCCTTCTTGCCGCCTCTCTGACAAGGGCAAAAGCCTCGGGGAGAATATCATCGAGGCTTTTTGTTTCCAGATATTTTTTCCTGAATTTTTCGGTCTGAATGACAAAATCTTTTTCAGACAGGTTCATTGCCCATGTTTCTTTTTCATTGATTTTATGGAGTACAGGAATAAGCGGCTTTAAATTCCTCTCATGCTGGGTTCCAAAAAAAAATTTCAATATGTTTTGAACCATTTAAAAAACTCCTGAAAGCAATGTATCCGGTTTTCATTTTCCAGTCAAGATTGACAAGGGCAATAGCAAATAGTAGTATTCCCCTATGAAAAAATGGATTATAATTCTGGCGGTTTTCTGCACCTTTCTGGTTTCCTGTCCTGGAAACAAAGCCGGTTTGTTGAGAAAAGAGAAACTTTTCACCCTCCCATTCGGGAAGATGGAGGACGAACTGGATTTTTTTATTTTTGACGATCAGCCTTCAAGTCCCAAAATAAGATTTTTTATGAAAGACGGCCTGTTTTTTATCAGTAACCAGGCATCGAGCAAGATAATGGAGTTCAATTCTCATGGGGATATCCTTCTCTTAATATACAACAGACTAAAAAACCCGGCTCCCGTGCTTCTGTCCGCTCCTGAAAACAAGAATCAGATAATTAACAGAAAAGCCGTATCATATCCTTTAGAGGATGTAGGAGAAATTGTAATAACCGGAAAAAACACCCTGCTCGTTGAGGATATTGTCCCTGTAAGCCGTTATGAGACGGACGAAAAACTTGGGGCTGTACTCAACAGAGTTGTAAGACGTTTTACAAGCAACGGCAAGTATATTGATTATATAGGTCAGGAAGGAATCGGCGGAACACCTTTTCCATATATTAATAGAATATTTGTTACCTCAAAAGATGAAATTGTTGTATCGACACGCACAAAAAAGGCATGGTTGGTTTTCTGGTATTCCAGAGATGGTGTCCTTTTGTATACGATAGAAATAGGCGTTGATAATCTCCCTGTTTTCAATGAGGCAAATCTGATTCCTTCCCTTGAGTCCGTATATGCCGATTATAATAAAAGATTGCTTTATCTTAAAATAAATTACTACAAAAAAGTATACGATCAATCTACAAATGCTGTACTGAATATAGATTTCTATAAGTCGAGTATTTTCTGGCTTAATCTTGAATCTGGAAAATATGAAGGGCATGTTGATATCCCTGTTATGAAAAAAGATCTGGAAAAAAAGGGTATGTTCGATGAAAAAAAGATTGATTTATTGTATGAACTCCTCGGTGTTACATCCAACGATAATTTTTTTCTTCTAACGCCTTATGAGGGCAGGCAGCAATTAATTATTCTAAATAAAAGGGGACGGGTTCTTGGAAAACCCCTTATTGATCTCGATTCAAGAGAGTTAACATACAGGGAATTCCATCTTAGCCCAACGGGTCTTCTATCGGCTGTGTTATGCAATAAGAGAGAGGCGGAGATAGTCTGGTGGAGGAGTGATAAGATTTTAAAGCAGGCAGCGAATGAAGATAGTTAGTTCTATTGATATGTTTAATATTGATAGAAAAGCAGAAAGCGAATACGGATATCCTTCTATTGTCCTGATGGAGAATGCAGGGCAGCGTGGATTTGATTTATTCGTAAAAAAATATTTCATAGATGATTCGCCGAAGAAATTATGTTTTGCAGCGGGAAAGGGGAACAACGGCGGTGATGCATTTGTTATGGCGAGGCGAGCCTTTCTTGATAATAAGTATGATGTGTCTGTTATTTTAACCTCAGAGGGTAGTTATTCAGAATTATGCGAAAAACAGCTTTTTCTATGCAAAAAACTTGGAATTAATCTAATCTCCTGGGATAGGGAGAGGGATCTCTCTAAAAAAAAAGTTATCGAGGCTGATTATATTTTTGACGGGATTGCCGGAACCGGTTTAAAAAAGGAGATTCGTTATCATAATCTTGTTAATCAAATTAACACATCCCCTGCGCTCAAGATAGCCATTGATGTTCCTTCGGGAGTCGGGGATGATTTTAAACGAGGGTATCTTTCTGTACGGGCGGATATAACCCTAACATTCGGACTCCCAAAATTATGTTTGTATATGCCGGAAGCCAGGAAATTCTGTGGGAAGATTGAGGTAATAAAAATTGGATTTCCCGGGGAACTGAAGTCTGATTCTTCTTTCAGGGGTGAATTAATAGATATTGATGATCTAAAGAAAATGATAGTAAAAAAGGAAAAGTATTCCTATAAAAACATGAAGGGAAGTGTTGCTGTTTTTGCCGGTGATACGGGTACAACCGGGGCTGCAATCCTGTCTTCATATGCAGCCGCGAGGAGCAGGGCCGGACTTGTTACAATTTTCGCAGAGAGTAGTATCTATAACGTTGTTGCATCTCAAATGAAATCAATTATGGTGAAAAAACTGGATGGGGACGCAGCAATAGGGGAGTTTAATCAACAAAAGTATGATTCAGTTATCGTGGGTCCCGGATGGGGAAGGTCGCCCGCGAAAAGAGAGCTCCTTAAGCTGCTATTACGAAAAAATCTCCCGGTTATCCTTGATGCGGATGCGATATTTTTGTTGAAGGAACTAATGGCGGAAAATAAAGAGGTTATTCAAACGGTTGAGAATAGAAAATGGATTCTTACCCCTCATCCTGGAGAAATGGCGGATTTTATGGATATTCCCAGAGAAGACCTGCTTGATAGACCCTTGTTTTATCTCGAAGAACTGTCCAGATTCCTTGAGGCCGTTGTAGTGTTAAAAACCCATGTTTCATACATAATGCGCCCCGATGGCCGTTTCTGGATTATGGATGGGATGAATCCCGCATCGGGGACGGCAGGCTCGGGCGATATCCTCGCGGGAATAATCGCCGGGGTATGTGCGGGGGGAGAGGAAATATCAATGGCGGCTCGTATAGGTGTGTTAATCCATAAAAGCCTCGGAAAAAAATTCTTTGAAAAAGCCGGCTGGTTTCTCGCTGAAGATTTACTTTCCGGGATATCTGCCGAATTCCTGAAGTATGATGGTCCTTAAGGGGTTTTCTTTGTTTCTAATAAAAAAAATAGATAGGGCGATGGTAATCTAAGATGGATCACAAGTTTAATTATCATTATAACCGTGAAGAGCGTCTTAAAACCCTTTCCTGTGAAGTAAAAGACAGGAAAAGGACAGGGTTTTTAAAAGGGAACAAAGCCCTGATCATACTTTTGCTTGATATAGTTTTAATAGTTATTATAACTGTATTTATTTTCCCCTTTATTAACAGTATAAGTAATGCAGGACATATCAATGGCTGTTCGGTTCTGATAAAGGGATTTAAATTTGACGGAAAGACCTATTTAAGTGTTAAAATAAAGCGAAGAGAAGAAAGAAAAGAAAACGATTCAAGGGGTGTGAAAATAGAATTCTATTATGAAGATTCAAAAATTCTGAAACTTATTCACGAGGTTTTTCCGGCAAAAAAGAATGTAGAGAGAATTTTTCACTATGAAATAGATAACAAAAATGATCTGGAAACCATATTTGCAAAAATAAGTGCAGGATCCGGAGTTATAAAAATAAAAACAGTTTTAAAAAAAGATTTAGATTGACCTTCTTGTTTTTTTTTAATATTTTTTGTACAGGAGAAATGCTATGATACAAATGTACTGTCTTTCAATCATTGTAAATATTCTTGCGGGATTGGTTTTTGCCATTGATTATCTTTCAGAGAAAGTGCCGGGTGCGGGAGTAGTAAAATCTATTTTTGAGAAGAAGAGCCTTACTTTTGGTCTGGGTATTGCTGCCTTTGTTGTCGGGTTTCTAAAGCTTTTTGCTGTGTATGGTGGTATTTTGATTTTGGGTGATTTTTTTCCTGCTGCTATCGGAATGGCAATAGGGGCGGGGCTGGTGTTTGATAATTTTAAAAAAGATGGAGAAGAAACCTCCGGGTTCATGGCAATTATTGACAGCGTGATTCTAAAAAACAGATCCCTGTTTGGTATAGCCGGTATACTCATCGGGATATTGCATTTTTTCTTTGCCGGAGTGATCTTTCTTTAAGCAATGTCATTTATCCTGACAACTGCGGGGATTGCCGAAAGCAGTGGAAAGTATTTCATTGCACAGAGGAAGCCGGGCTGCAGCATACCTTATAAATGGGAGTTCCCCGGGGGAAAGGTTAAGGGGGGCGAGGAGCCTGAAGAGGCTCTTTCCCGTGAATATTTCGAAGAGTTTAATCTAAAAATCAGGGTTCTTGAAAAGTTTTGCTCGCTTTTTTTTAAGAATGGTGAAAAAAAGTATAAACTCCTCGTTTTCAGGATCGAAATACTCCCCGGTACCGTGATTCTGAAAGAGCATAGCCGTTTTGCCTGGAAGGGTATTGGTGAACTGGAAAATGTGGATTTTTCAGATTCCGACAGCCTTATTCTTAGCGAGCTTCTAAAAACGAGGGACTACCTTAACAGACGTGATTAATTATATACTGGAAGAAAATAAACGGGGATACGGGATAATTATGTTCAAAAGGTTATATTCCATTCTAATGGACAATATGGATTTTCTTATAATAGGTGTTCTGGTATCCATTATTCTTCTTTTTTTATTCTATTTTCTGATTAAAACTGCCGTTAAAAATGGAATTCTTTCGGCTTTTGAGCCAAAAGAAGGGAGAAGGGACAACATAAGACTTTCTACAATGAATGGAATTATTGATGCATTCTCGCCGATACATGGATATGCCCCCGCAGACATAAGAAGTGCCGTAAAAAACGGAATGACCGATGCAATGGCCCTGAAAGCAGGAAAAACCGGGGGAAAAAATCAGGAAGTTATGGGAAGAGATGATATTGACAGATATCTAAAAGATTTGAAGAAGAATAAATGATAGATAAAGAAAGGAATGTAGTTCTAATTTCCGTAGATTCTCTTTCAACAATTGATATGGAAATGATGGATCGCCTTCCCAATATGAGAATTCTTGCCGAGAATGGGACTCTTATCAGGAGGATCCGGGGGATATATCCCACACAGACCTATCCCCTTCATGTTTCGGCCATTACGGGAGTATATCCTGTTTCTCATGGAATCATTTCAAATACGAAAAATACTCCGGGAGAAGAAAATCCCGAATGGTTCTGGTACAGAAAAGAGATTAAGAGTGAAACCCTCTATGACGCTGCAAAAAAAGCAGGATTTCGCGTAGGATCTTTGCTCTGGCCTGCTGCCGGCGGGGCAAAAATAGATTATAATCTTCCTGAGATAGTCCCGATAAGGGAAGATCAAAATGTTCTCAAAATGGTTTTTGCCGCAGGTACGCCCTTTTTTATTCTGAACATGAAAAGAAAATTTGGTCATCTCCTTGAGGGTATGGAAAGAGCCCATCTTGATAGTTTTTTAGCTTCCTGTGCCTGTTACCTGCTAAAAAAGAAGAAAACAAATCTTTTATTAATCCATTTTCTGGATCTCGATCATACGAGGCACAATAGTGGTTTTTTAAGCAAAGAGGCCGGGGATTCTCTGATGGAATTGGATAGGAAAATAGGCGATATCATTAGTACTGTAAAAGAAGCGGGGAATATCGGGAATACGACGTTTATTATATTTGGTGATCATGCCCATAGGGATGTAAGACACAGCATATGCCTCAATTCGATATTTCGCAAAGAAGGGCTGTATGATGCTAATATTAATCCAGGAGAGTGGAGAGCCTGGGCTAATTCCTGTGATGGTTCGGCTCACGTATACCTGAGCGATAGAGATAACAGAAATGACGAACAGATAGTATTCAGGATTCTGCAAAGAATAAAGAAAGAAACGAACGCCATAAGGGCTATTTACAAGAGGGAAGAAATAAAGAAACTGAATCTATCTAATGAGATAGATTTTATTGTTGAAGCAGCGGAAGGATATTATTTTTCCAACAGTATTTCAGGCTCTCTAATTGATAAATCAAAATATATGGCGACACATGGATATCTGCCGGAGAGCGGTAAGGATTATTCCTCATTATTTATAGCCTCGGGAAATGGAATCGGAAAAGGACTTGTACTGGAAGATATGGACATTATCGACATAGCCCCTACAATTGCCGCTTTAATGGGCGTTTCTATGCCGGGTGTTGATGGCAGGGTTTTGAGGGAGATTCTTACTATCTAAGAAGAATCAGGATTAAATAAATCGATGGATTCAGGTATTTAATGGAGAAGAAACGCTTTTTTACCTCCCCCGGCAAAAACCCTGTTAGGCTTTCCTTTTTAGTGCTATTTATTTCCTGGGCTGCCCATTTTATTGCAGGTAAAGTTTTTCTATTCGCTCTTTTGCATATATTTCCTATCCCGGGCTCTGTGTATGGATTGGGATATGGAGAGGCTTCCCCTGAAGCGGTTTTGTACATAATAAAACATTATAGAGTACCTGTTTTATTTTCAAACGCTCTAATACAGTTTGCTGTTTTACTGGCTTTGCCTGTTTTTCTGATAAGAAGGTGGCACACAAAAGATGTAAAAGGATATCTCCGTTTTAGAGCTCCGGGGATATTACCTGTAGTCCTATCTATTACGGGAATAATATTTATTTTACCTGCTGTGTCTTTACTATCAGAACTGATGTACAGGGTGTTTCCGGATTTTGAAAAAATGGAAAAAGCCTCACTGGCTTTGATAAGAACTGACACCCTCCCTGAGTTAATCTTTAGCCTCCTGAGCCTTTCTGTTACTCCCGCTGTATGTGAGGAAATTCTTTTCAGGGGATATTTCCAGAGAACCCTCCATGGGAAGATAAGATTCCCATATCATATTATTATTTCGGGACTTTTTTTTGCATTCTATCACCAGAGGATTTCCGGTTTTCCCGTTTTTTTTCTTCTGGGACTCTACTTCGGATTTCTCTATTATTCTTTTGATTCCATCTATGTCTCAATGACTGCCCATTTTGTATATAATCTATTAATTATTCTTAATGTTAATTTCCCTCTTCGTTCTGGCTTTCCATTTTCCGGAGAAGGGCATTTTATCATGCCTGTTTTTATATCCTTGTCCTGCCTTTTTATGCTGAATACAGCAGTTGTCTATTTTATAAGCAGATCAAAAAGAGAGAATGAAGGTAGAGATCTTGAAAATTCCTGGTAAGCAGATTTCTCTGTAAAACGACCTTCCGATTTATTGAGTCTTTCTAATTTGACTATCCCCCATTTATGATCTACTCTTGTACTTGAGGGAAGGTAGGTGGAAAGGAGTATGCCGGAAAAAGAACGCCTCGGAGAGTATCTAATAAGGATACATGCATTGTCGTTTGAACAGGCCGAGGAAGTGCTGAGAATCCAGCAAATGGGTTCCAAAAAAAAATTTGGAGAGATAGCCGTTGAGTTGGGGTATATATACGATCTTGATATGGCTGATTTTATTATTTCATCAGAGAAGGAATAATAAAAACCCCTCGTTTTTGGTACTGAGATATCTTTTTATCAATCAAAATACAGATGAAATTCCCGTCTCTATACATCAGCTTTAATACTTGCTATAATTGCCCCGTTGAGGGAATAATCTTCCGCAATAACGCCAGTTATACAATAGTTTACCAATAATGAGGGATGAAATGGGTGATTTTCTTTCCAATCCGGAGGAAGAATACAAAGCGGCTGATAAATCGATTGATGAACTGACAAAACTTCTAAAACTTACAGAAGCTCCGGACAGGAAGCAGGTGCTGCAGAAGGAGATTAACAGGCTGATAAAATTGAAGAAGCAGTTATCTTCTGTCTTTGAGATTGATAATGATTTCGAGCTCCCTGAACTGGATCAGGAAGCTCCTGAAAACGAATTAAAGATACTTGAAAGAATTACTGATAGATACGGTGATGATCCTGAAATGGCAGGATTGAGGCTTCTTTCGCCATCAGTAAGGAGCCTTTTTGCCTACATGTTCTATTTTGAGAAAGAGATACTCTGCCTTTTCAGTGAAAAGAAAATGAAACTTGATTTTACACACTCAATTGAGCGGGACAGCTTTTATAATAAATTCAATCATGTAAACAGAAAAATGGAGGATTTTATAAAAGAATCAGAGCGTATAAACAATACCAATCTAAAAGACGATTATGAATTTGATACAAAGCTGCGTAAGCAAAAGATGCAGCAGATTCTGTATATTGAAATTGATAAGTTTTTTGTAAACCTCAATATGTTTCTTGAAGAAATTCTGGAAGATATTGACAGCAGCGGTTACGTGTGTTTGAATAATGCGGACATACTCCATTTTGATACTAAAACGGATCTTTCGGGATTAGTGATAAGGGATGCGGTGGTTTTAGTTCAGGAGTTTATAAGTGAAGTGGTAAAATTCCTGAATATTCCGGAATTTATGAGGAAAGAATGAAATTTAGACTCACGCTGCTGGTATGGATATTTTCTCTGTTTTCCCCAATCAATTCGGAAGAGGTTATTCTAAAGAAGTACGGGATTTCAGTAAATCTCCCGATGGGATGGACGTTAAAGGATCGTGGTGGAACAAGCCGGCTTTTTTCCGATTCGAAAAAGGCAGCTTTTTTTCAGGTAAGTGTTTATCCCGGGGAGAAATTCCAGACATCAGCTGAGATGTACAGCAAAATAATCGAAAATTTGCAGGCTTCCGGCGAGCAGGACAGGTTTTCCTTTTCGGGTCTGGATTCCATTTATGCATACATTACCTTTGAATCTGAGACCGGAAGAACGCAGGCCAATATGGTTTTGATCAATGGAACCGAGTATGATATTGTCCTGATCGCCTTTGCTTCCGGCGGAAACTATGATTCATATCTTGACCAGCTTTTATCCTGTATAGATTCTTTTTTATTAGATAAAGATAAAAATTGTCCGGGTCCTGTCAGCCAGTACTACTACCAGTCATTCAAGAAGAAAAGAGGGCTTGAATCCAGGATTAAGGTGAAGGGCAAAGCCTATGAAATTCCCTTTGATCAAAATGAGCTGGAAACGTCCCAGCTTATGATTGAGAGGGAATTCCGAATACTAAAATCCTATCAGTATCCACTGGATAAAGTCATGGGTATCGGCTGGTCCAGATACTATAGAATGATATACAAGGATAATTACACTCGTTTAAATTTCATAGCTGAATTGCTAAGAACCAGGGTTATAAAACGCGATATTGATAATAAATACAAGATAGCGGAGATACTCGCCGGGTGGATTCAAAATTACAAATACAGAAGGGCTGCGGATATCCTGGAATCGGATTTAATTTCGCCCCTTATCTGTTCTGTAAAAGAAATCGGAGACTGCGATTCGAAGGGACTCCTTTATATGATACTCTTGAAATATATGGGAATAGATTCAATACTTCTCGTATCGAAGGAATACGGACATTCGGTTGTCGGTGTGGACATTCCGGGTAAGGGTGCAAGATTCAATTTTGGTAAGAAAGATTATTTAATTGTGGAATTAAATACAAATATTGATATAGGTCTGATTGATAGAGACATGGCAGATCCTGTAAAATGGAGAGTAGTTTTAAGCAGCAGGGTTTTTTAAGAAGTATTTTAATTTAAGCGGACAATTAGAATTACCCTTGAAATCACTTTTTTGGTGTTCCGGTGCAGATTATTTCCGGTTATTTCTGTTCTGCCGGGTTTAATTCTGCGGGACATTTTACAACAAATTATATGGAGATCCTCAGAATAGGCATATGGTTGTTTTTTTGACAGGTATTTTATTAAAAATCAAGCGGCGTTGCTTTGTCTCTTTCAGACGGGTTCTAAAGCGTCTGTTGCAGCACAGCAGAACATGCCCCGACAAGAGGCCGTATGATCTGAAGAAAAAAAGAGCCCTCAAAAAACTCTTCAGGTTCAGTCATGATAAAAACATAAAGCATTTCATAAAGAAAAAGCGTCTTGCAGAAATAATAGAGAAACAGAAAAAGGTAAATCTAAAACGTATAAGGCATAGAACCAGGATTACTATAAAGGATTTGCCAAATCCAACCCGTATCAATAACATAAAAAAAACCTGGAAAATATCATCGCGGAGGCTTCTCAACAGAGGTATTAAAATAGGGGAAGAACTCCGTCTGGTTTTCTGGGAGGTAATTGGGAGAATAAAAAAAGTTTTTCTGCCGTATAGTGACTACAAGTACATATACATGACAATTGGGCTGAATATATTGCTGACAATATGTTTTCTTACATCTTTGCAGCTGGTTCTTGCTAAAGGTAACACTGTCTCAATAGATAGTGGTATCAAAAGGATATCTGGATACGGCGTTTCAATAGGGGATAAATTCCTTGGTGTTGTAAAAACTAAAGATGTTGTATCCCGCATTCTCGGTAATTTTGATGATAAATACGACTGGTTTCTAAAGGATAATGATCTTAAAGATTCAATCAACTACGAAAGAATTGTGATTGATCAGAATTCAGTTATATCGGAGGAGAGGATCAGAGGGGGGATAATAGATTGCCTTGCCTCAACAAAAAAAGCATGGAGCATTTTCCTCGGCGGGGAAGCAGTCCTGGCTATGGGCTCGAAAGAAGATGCCATGGCAGTTGTAAAAGAGATTAAGAACCTTTATCTTCCCGAGGTAAATGATGATAGCGAAAAAATTACAGATTTAAAGGTAAGCCTTTCTGAGAAACCCAAATTGCGTTGTTCACTGGTGGAGCCCGGAAAAATCCTGGATAAAAAAGAAGCTGTAAGATATCTATTAAAAGGAACTATTGTAGAGAAGATCTATAAAGTAACAAGGGATGATACCCTGTGGGGGATTGCCAGGAGAAATAATATTACCCTGAAGGATATTCTAAAAGCCAATCCCGGTTTGAATCCCAATAGAATTTATCCGGGGGATCTTCTAAGTCTGACAGTTCCGGAACCCTTTTTGAATGTCGAGGTTGAATATAAGCATACATATTTTAAAGGTATTCCCTTTGGTACCCGGGTAAAGAAGGATCATTCTTTGTACCGAACTACAACTATAATCGAACGCCCGGGGAAGTATGGAAAAGCGAGGGTGCTGGATAAAGTAAAAATTATTAATGGAATTCAGGTTGAATGTAAAAATCTGGAGCGAAAAATTATAGAAAAGCCTGTGACCTGCAGGATAAAAAGGGGAACGAGAAGAACTCCGAATGATATCCTCGTGGCTTCTGCCTTTCTCCCTTCTGGTGTTGGAATAATAACATCCTACTACGGCCCCAGATGGGGGAGGTTCCACTATGGAATAGATCTCGGTGTACCCGTGGGAACCCCTGTAAAATCTTATCGCAGCGGAACAGTAAAATTTTCCGGTTACAACAGA
>CAZEKV010000054.1:0-14508 GCA_964512945.1 uncultured Spirochaetales bacterium
AAATGAACATGAAATACGTATCCCCCGTCCGTCTTGCCTCAGGGGTTACAAAACGCTTCCTTTCAAACAAGGATTTCGAAAAAGCAACACAGTCTTTCAAAACAGATATCCTCGATGCCATGAAAAGCCTCTCCGGGAAAAAAATAATTATTGCAGAAGGTACAGGTCATCCTGGGGTGGGAGGAATAGTAGGACTCTCCAATGCCCATGTAAGCAACCTGATAAAATCAAATATAGTTTATCTCTCAGGAGGGGGTATTGGCAAAGCCCTTGATATGCTCGAGGTTGATCTTTCTTTTTTCCTGTACAACAAGAGTAATGTAAGCGGTATTATTTTTAATAAACTGATACCTGATAAAATGGATAGTATAAAGGAATTTGTTACAGAAAAATTGTTGCAGAAAAAATATCCCTCCTTCAGATCGCCGCTAAAAATTTTTGGTTTTCTTCCCGAGGTAACTCAACTCCACAAACCATCGATGCGTGTTATAAAAGATCACTTTGACACCCCATATGTAATCGGTAATATCAAGGAAAAATCCTGGGAAAGACCATGTAACAAAATTAAGATAATTTCGTTAGTTTCTGAGTACCTTAATCCCAGAAAATATCTCAAACCGGGGGACATTGTTCTTCTTGGATCAACCTCAAAAAGAAGAAAATCCCGGCTTTTTACATATGCAAGAACCCTAAAAAAAATTAATCTAATCGGCGGATTAATTCTGACAAACAGCGAATCGGTTCCAATGGATGCAAATATGGAAAGGCAGATACTGGGTTCGGGAATCCCTACACTCTACGTAAGAGAAGATACCGCTTCCGCAGAAGAAAAAATCTACAAATGCTTTTAAAATACGAAAATCCAGTTATACGATGATACTAAGGTAAGAAAAATTGAAGAATTGTTCAAAAATCATCTGGACATAAAAAAGTTGATGAAATCATATTCCATCAACCCTTAAAAATTAGAAATCAACAAAATACCTACTGCCCCAGAATGCCAAGCAAAACACCTGCAGCAACAGCAGATCCTATCACACCCGCAACATTTGGAGCCATGGCATGCATAAGAAGAAAATTCTTCTTGTCATAATGCTGACCAAGATGGTGTACAACACGCGCACTGTCAGGAACCGCAGAAACCCCGGAAGCACCAATCATAGGATTAAGTTTTTCTTTAAGAAACAAATTCATAATTTTTGCAAAGATAACCCCTGTCGCCGTAGCAATACAGAAGGAGAATGCCCCGAGCATAAATATCTTTATCGACTTTGCCGTCAAAAAGACATTGGCCTGGGTACTGGCTCCAACGGCAAGCCCCAATAATATTGTTACCGAATCTATTATTGCATTTCTTGCAGCATTTGCAAGCCGTTCGGTAACACCACTTTCCTTGAGAATATTACCAAAAAACAACATGCCCAGAAGTACCTTCGCCCCGGGTGCTATTAAAACCGTTACAATAAATCCAATTACCGGAAATAATATTTTCTCCTGTTTTGAGACAACCCTCGGGGTTTTCATGTGTATAAGGCGTTCCTTTTTTGTGGTTAAGAGTTTTATAATCGGAGGCTGAATTACTGGAACCAGAGCCATATACGAATAAGCAGCTATTGCAATGGGGCCAACGAGATGTTCTGCAAGCCTGGAAGACAAAAAGATTGAAGTAGGGCCGTCCGCTCCCCCGATAATTCCAATTGCTCCGGCCTCAAGTATATTAAAACCGAGAAACATGGAGCCGATGAAAGTTGCAAATATGCCAAATTGAGCGGCAGCACCCAGCAGAATCAATTTTGGATTTGAAATCAAGGTTGAGAAATCGGTCATTGCCCCAATACCCAGAAAGATGAGGGGAGGGAAAATACCACTTTTAACACCGAAATAAATGTAATGCATCACTGTCCCGGAATCGTAAACACCGAGAGTTGTCGAAATATTCCCGATAAGTACTCCGAATCCTATAGGAACAAGCAGGAGGGGTTCATAATTTTTCACAATACCTAAGGTAATAAATACAAGGCCTATCCCCATCATCAGGAGGGACTGCCAGTTGCCCATAAGTCCTACAAGGGATGTTGTTTCAAAAAAATTTAATATTTCCTGCATTTTTAATCTCCTATCTCTACAAGAACTTCACCCTCTTGAACAGATGCCCCATCGGAAATATGTATTTTTTTTACAATCCCTGTTGCTGTAGAGGCAATCTCCGACTCCATTTTCATTGCCTCAAGTATAAGAACTGTATCGCCCTCAGATACGGAATCACCCTCTTTTACAAGAATCTGCTTAACAACCCCCGGCAAAGGAGATGTCACGGCTCCCGCTGCGGCAATTGACGTTTTCTTTTTGGGTATTGACACAGCATTGGGAACTGATTTCTGTGCCCTTATTAATTTTGGAGCCTTAACCCCCTCTTCATGTTCAACATCAACTGAATATGTCTTACCGTTTAAATCAAGAATAACCCTTGTCTCTGTGTATTCAACAATCTTTGCCTCAAACTTCTCTCCGGCTATTGTCATTTTATATTTTTTCATATCTACCCTCTTTTTGCTCTAAAAAATAAATTATTCGGCATAGGACTGGATGCCTTCCACACACTCGCAGAAGCACGCTTCCAGGTAAGCAAAAGCCTGTTTTCTTCTTCAATTGTTACTTCATGCAAATAAACAGCCGTAATAATGGCGGCAACTGTCGCTTCATTTATTTCACCGTCAAAAGTAGAAACGATACCGGCTGCTGTTTTAATCTTTTTCTTTTTTCTCCCGGGTCTTTTTAAATGCTGAAGATGTTCAAGTAAACTAATTAAGGTTCCTGTTATGATAAGGCTTAAAAATACAATAATCATTCCAAGCAAAACGATTGCCCACATAAAATCCCTTTCAGAGGCCTTATACCTGTCAAGCCCCTCTTTAATATCAGCAGGGGTTTTATTAAAACTTGCCAGTGTCCTGCTATACTCCGTTTTACCCACATCAATATCTTGATAGTAGATCATCTTTTTTGGAGGATAGCCGCAGTCAGCCGCAAGAGACCTTATTGTTACTGTAGAGAAATACCTGTTTAATTTCTTATCAACTTCAGAATTACTTAATCCATATTCTTTTATTCTGACAGAATTGATATTTACAGGATTTACCTTTATTCCAAAAATTTTTTCCAGCCCCGCAGTTTCAATATGGGTCAGCTTCCTGATTTCAGAAATTGTAAGGCTTTCATAATCGGAACAAAACAGGAATGAATCCCCTTCATCGGCAAAACCAAAAAAACAGATCAATATTAATAATAATACAATTGATAATTTCATTATAATTTCACGCCCCCTATAATGGTATATTTCCATGTTTTCTCGGAGGATTAGTATCCTTTTTTGTTGAGAGCATTTCAAGAGCCCTTATAATCCTTAACCTGGTGGCAGCAGGCTCGATAATATCCTCTATATAGCCTTTTTCGGCAGCTCTGTACGGATTGGAGAATTTATCCTTATACTCCTCTTCTTTCCCGGCCATGAACTCTTCATAGTTATCACTCGCCTTTGCCTCTTTTCGGAAAACAATCTCTGCAGCACCCCCAGCTCCCATGACCGCTATCTCGGCAGAGGGCCAGGCATATACAACATCTGCTCTAAGATGGCAGCTGTTCATAACAATGTAGGCTCCGCCGTAGGCCTTTCTTATTATTATTGTTATCCTGGGAACCGTGGCCTCAGCTATCGCATACAATAGTTTTGCACCATGCCGGATAATCCCGTTATGCTCCTGACTGGATCCGGGAAGAAAGCCCGGTACATCTTCAAGAAAAACAAGGGGAATATTAAAAGAATCGCAAAAACGCACAAACCTTGCAGCTTTTATTGAAGCATTTATATCCAGGACTCCGGCCATTACCTGGGGTTGGTTGGCAACAATCCCAATGGAATGCCCATTCATCCTCGCAAAGCCAACAACTACATTCTGGGCAAAATTCTGTGCGACCTCAAGGAATTCAGCCTCATCAACCATATTGGTAATAATATCGAGTATATCATAGGGCTTATTGGGATTGTCGGGTATCAGGGTATTAAACTCTTCAATCCTTCTTTCAATGGTATCTTTGGGAACAACATATGGAGGATCCTCCATATTATTAGAGGGGATGTAGCTCATCATCTTCCTTATAAGGAGAAGGGTTTCTTCCTCAGTTTCAGTTATAAACTGGGCTACACCGCTTTTACTGGCATGTACGACCGCCCCCCCCAGAGCCTCTGTTGATACATCCTCATTTAAAACCGATTTTACTACCTTAGGGCCTGTAACAAACATATAACTGCTTTGTTTATTCATTATTACGAAATCCGTTATCGCCGGAGAATAGACAGCACCCCCGGCACAGGGTCCCATAATCGCCGATATCTGTGGAATAACCCCGGAAGACATTACATTCCTTAAAAAAATATCACCAAAACCTGCAAGTGAATCTATCCCTTCCTGAACCCTTGCTCCCCCGGAATCATTAAGTCCAATTACGGGAGCTCCTGCTTTCATAGCCATATCCATAATCTTACATATTTTTCTTGCATGGGCTTTCGACAGGGATCCCCCGTTTACGGTAAAATCCTGGGCAAAAAGATAAACCACCCTGCCCCCTATTGTGGCGCAACCCGTAACTACCCCATCTCCGAATATATGCTTTTCTTCCATTCCGAAATCGTGGCAATTATGGATAACAAACATATCAAATTCTTCAAAACTATCGGGATCTACAAGAATTTTTATTCTTTCCCGGGCCGTCATCTTGCCTTTTTGATGTTGAACATCTATTCTCTTTTCTCCGCCGCCTATTTTTGCCCTGCCGCGCTTAATACGTAATTTTGCAAGTTTATTTGTCTTTGCCATTATCGTCTCCCAATCTAATAATCTACTACCTGACATACTCTTTTTATATCAGAACAGCATCGTGTCTGCCGAAACCAGAGGTGTTGGGCATCACGCTTTTGATTCTATTTTTATCCCCGGAAGGGGGTATAATTCAAGTAAGATCTGTCACAAATTTTATTGAGGATATCTTGAGAGGTTCTGAATCTTCCCTGAATGTTATTCTTACTGGCTGCTATGATCGGTATTTTGAAAAAAACACCTGCATGTGAGCCCCGGCATGAATTCCCGGGGGCATCAGGAACCCCGGAGGAATTCCCTGAAACAACAACAGAATCCTCAAAACCTCTCCCGGTGCAAATAGAGAATGAACTGCCCATCGCTCCGAAATACATAACCTCAACCCGTCTTTTCATATATTTTTTCCAGAAGTCAGGATTAAGAAAATAAGGATCTGCCAAAATGATGACAGATCCTGTTATTTTTATCCGGCTATCTTCTGAATACCCTCCAGAGTTCCGGCTGATTCACATCTAATTTCCTTATCAACTCCCCGCCATAATCCCGCAAGAACCTTTCCGGGGCCGACCTCGATACATCTATCAAAAGCATCGTCTAGAATTCTTTTCTCTTCATCTACCCATTTTACCGTTGAAATAATCTGATCCCCGCATAATTTTTTGGCCTCTTCTCCCGAAGAGATCTCAGCTCCTGTAACATTTGAATAAACAGTCTTTCGAGGATTGTTAAATTCATAACCATCCAGAACAGAAACGAACTCTTTCTTCGCCTCTTCAAGGAGGGGTGAATGAAAGGGACCCGAAACCTTAAGGCGTATATAGCGTCTGGCTCCGGCTTCTTTGCAAATCTCTTCAGCTTTCAATAATCCATCATTGGTACCGGATATAACGATCTGTACAGGACTGTTATAGTTTGCTATATAAACACCGCCCACCCCTGATTCTTTAATCAGGGAGGCCATCTTTTCATATGAAAGACCTATGACCGCCGCCATTCCGGGAGATCCATCGGCACTATCCAGCCCCCTGCTGACACGCTCCATTATCCGTCCTCTGTCATTAACTATGGGGAAAACATCATCAATAGAGATAACACCCGCCTCAACAAGTGCTGCGTATTCGCCAAGGCTAAAACCCGCACAACCCGAAGAAGTAATTCCCTTCTCGCCCAAAACCGCAGCGGCAGAAAGATTAACCAGAGTAATTGCTATCTGAGCGTTGTCTGTCGATTTCAATTCATCTTCAGAACCGGAAAATATCAATTTGCATAAATCCTTTCCTGTTTTATCCGAAGCACGGGTAAAAAGCTCCTTTACCTTCGAACTACTCTCCCATAAATCCTTACCCATCCCGGGATACTGAGCCCCCTGCCCAGGAAATAGAAAACAAGTCTTCATACCTTACCCCTATATTAGCCCAACAATCAGAACGGTTTCGGGAAACAACTCCCCGAAACCGCTACTTTCCCGTAAAGAAACAAACAACAACTGTTACAAAACCGATGCTATCCAGCATAGGAATCTTGAATGTCATTTTTAATCTATAAAAATTATTTCGTTTGAGTCTTGATATAAGCAACAGCATCGCCCACAGTCTCAAATTCATTTGCTTTTTCATCAGGAATACTGATCCCCATCTCTTCCTCTATTGCATATACAAGTTCGTATGTATCAAGACTGTCTGCACCGAGATCTTCACGAAAGGAAGATTCCATAGTAATATCATCCTCTTTTACTTCAAGCTTTTCTGCGATCAGCTTTTTCATTTTTGCCAGTAGATCATCCATTCATTTTCTCCTTAGTTTAAAAAAGTACTGATAAAATCAAAACATTTTAATGTTAAAGTTGTGCGATCCTACCAAGAATATATTTTACTGTCAATAATCATAAATCATTTTTGTAGGGGGCAATGATAAAAATTTAAATAAAGGGAAATATCTGAAAAATGATGTTTTTTCAACCCATCGTATTCTTCTTGTATGAGTTGAATAATAATTATATAATCCCTAATTCCAGATAAACTATAGAATATGAGGTAGGAAAATGAAAAATATCGAAGATCTATTACCACACAGGACTCCTTTTCTATTTGTAGATGAATTAGAAAAAGTTACTGATGACGAAATTGTCGGATACAGGACCTATACAACCGATGAGTTCTTTTTTAAGGGACACTTCCCTGAATATCCTGTTGTTCCGGGGGTTATCCTTATTGAAACGATGGCTCAATGCGGCGGGGCGGGAATAAACTCTTCGGGGATCCTTGGCGATGCCCTGTTTTTCCTCGCAACAGTCGAAAAAGCTAAATTTCGAAGGCAGGTAAAACCCGGCGAAAAAGTGCGTTTTGAGATCAAGAACATCCGTGTTTCAAAAAAAATGATAAAACAAAGCGGTATCGCCTATGTGGGAGATGAGAAAGCAGCAGAGGCCTCCTGGTTGTGTATTGTGGGTGACAAAAACTCCCTGTGATGTATTTTAGTATTCCCATACTTTAAGGAAGTGAGTGCTCGGAGTTTCTAAATATAGGCCCATTTTGGGGTATTTTGTAAATTCTCCTGCAATAAATCACATTCTCTCCTTGACTAATAATGATGTTGATTTGTATAAATGCTTTATGGGGAAGAGGATACTTTCAGTAGAGAAGATAGGCGGGACATCAATGTCCCGCTTTAAAGAGATTCTTGAGAATATTATCTTAAATCCGAAAACCGGAGATACTGTATACAACAGAATTTTTGTAGTCTCAGCTTACAGTAATGTAACAAATCTTTTGCTTGAAAATAAAAAAACGGGTGCTCCCGGAATTTATTCCAGATTTGTTGTAGTCAACTCCTGCGACAAGGAATTAAATGACCTTCTCGAAAAATTAATTGGAATAAACAAAAAATTTGAATCCATAGGGCTCGATCTTGAAAAAGCAAATAATTTTATAAAGGAAAGGATAGATCAGACAAAAAACTATCTTAAGAATATATCCGAATTGATTACCTCCGGATATGTCGACAAAACTAACATATATATGTCAGCGAGGGAGATACTGGCCTCTATAGGAGAGGCTCATTCAGCTTTTAATTCCGCTAATATCATTGCCAACAGGGGGTACAACTCCATTCTGATTGATTTAAGCGGGTTTAATGATTCAGATTATCTCACAATTGACCAGAGAATAGAAAAAACTTTTTCCGATATTGATACAACATCCGTTATTCCTGTTGCCACAGGATATACAAAGGGTTCAGAGGGGATAATGCGTCAATTCGACAGGGGATACACAGAGGTAACCTTCGCAAAAATAGCCACTTTTTTAAAGGCAACAGAGGCTATTATCCATAAGGAGTACCATTTTTGCTCTGCTGACCCCGGGATTGTCGGTGAAAAAAATGCCATTCCTGTCGGCCATACAAATTACGATGTAGCAGATCAGCTTGCGGATATATGGATGGAAGCCGTTCATCCGGCAGTTTCTAAAACCCTTGAAATGGCGGATATTGATCTTAGAATTAAAAACTCCTTCGATCCCGACCATCCGGGCACATTAATTTCAAAGAACTATAAAAGTCCCGAATCCAGGGTAGAGATTGTTTCAGGGACCGATGCTGTAATGATTGTTGAGGTTCACGATCCTGCCATGGTTGGTGCTGTTGGATTTGATAGGTCTATTATGAACTTGTTTGAAAAATACAAAACAAGTTACCTCCTCAAGTCAACAAACGCCAACAGTATTTCCATTGTCATCAGGGAAACGAGCGACAAAAAGCTCCTTGCCGAATTAAAAGAGACTTTTTTTCAGGTAAGCATAAAACCGGTGGCCATGGTTTGCATCCTGGGTTCAAATATTGCCCGCCCGGGGATTCTTGCCGCGGCCGCATCGGCTCTCTCTGAAAATTCAATTAATATTGAGTGTATTTCACAATCCATGAGACAGGTAAATATACAATTTGTTATTGAGAGAGAAAATTATGAAAAAGCTGTTAGCGTTTTGAATAAAACATTGAAATAAAAACGTATATTACCAGGGGGAATATATGACCGACCGAAAGATAACCGATACGATCCCTGTGAGATTTGAACGCCTTTCCAGAAAGTTTTCAGATAACAACGTTGTAATGTTTAAAGATGCGGATGCAAAATTTGTTTCAGTTACCTATAGGGCTTTTTATGAATATGTAAAAATCTATGCTGCAGGATTTAAAAAACTCGGAATATCGAGGAATGATCATATTGGAATAATATCGGAGAACCGCTACGAATGGCTCTTAATCGATATAGCTCTCCTTGGTATCGGGGCTGTCGATGTCCCGAGGGGTTCCGACTCGACCGAAGATGAAATACTGTATATTCTGAAGCATGCCGATTGTCATACAGCCTTTGTCGAAAATGACATACAGCTAAAAAAAGTCCTTAACAAAAAAGAAAAGCTCCCTTTGCTAAAAACGATTATTGTCATTAATGACAACTTCAAACTTGAGAAAAAGCGAAAAAATATAAAAATTTTGGGGCTAAAAGAGATAAAAAAACTCGGTGAAAAAGAGATTAAAAAAAATCCGGAAATATTTGAAGAAGAAATTAGAAAGGGAAAACCCGATGATATCTGTACCTTAATTTACACCTCGGGTACCACCGGCGAACCAAAGGGCGTAATGCTTACACATAAAAATTTTATATTCCAGCAAAAGCATATAAAAGATGCAGTAGAGATTAAACCCGGACATACATTTTTAAGCATTCTTCCAATATGGCATTCTTTCGAAAGATCCGTTGAATATATAATTTTAAATTCTGGAGGAACAATCGCTTACTCAAAACCTATTGGAAAAATAATGCTCGAGGATATCAAGAAAATAGAACCCCACTGGATAGTCTCGGTTCCAAGAATCTGGGAAGGGATAAGAAGCGGAGTTTATAGAAAAGTATCATCTGAAAGTAGAATCAAGAAGATGATATTCCATTTCTTTGTATATACGGGGAAGATCCGCTGGCACCTTTATGCAATGCTAATGGGATTGTTTCCCCAGTTTAAAAAGCGGTATATGGTACTTGATGTTTTGCTAAGCATAATCCCCTTTATTCTTATAACCCCCCTCTATCTGACTGGGAACCTCCTTGTATTTAAAAAAATCAAAAGCAAACTGGGAAAAAGATTCATCGCCGGAATATCCGGCGGAGGATCA
The DNA here is from genome assembly GCA_964512945.1 of uncultured Spirochaetales bacterium. GTDB lineage: Bacteria > Spirochaetota > Spirochaetia > CAZEKV01 > CAZEKV01 > CAZEKV01. Next base: position 10,044 of record CAZEKV010000054.1, read on the forward strand.
TTACCCGTTGATGTGGATATTTTTTTTCAGACCATCGGTATCAAAATTCTCGAAGGCTATGGCCTGACCGAAACCGCACCGGTTCTGGGTGTCAGAAATCAAAAGGCTCCCGTATTTTCAACAATTGGAAGAATATTCAAAGATACTGAGTATAAAATTGTTGATAAAAATATGAATCTTCTTTCCCCCGGGGAAAAGGGTGAACTTTATGTTAAAGGCGATCAGGTAATGAAAGGTTATTATAAACGCCCAAAGGCTACAAAAGAGGTTTTAAAAAAGGGGTGGCTGAATACAGGCGACATTGCTGTTGAGACACATAGGGGCGAGATAAAAATAATCGGCAGGTCAAAAGAAACAATTGTTCTAATGGGAGGAGAGAATATAGAGCCTGTACCGATTGAAAACAAACTGCTTCAATCAGAATATATTGAACAGGCTGTAGTTCTGGGACAGGATAAGAAATTCCTTGCGGCATTAATTGTTCCGAATTTTGAACTCCTTAAACAATTACCAGTGGAACCTGGAATCAAAAATGGGGACAGAAAAGAGATAATAACCAATCCCGGAATTAACACCTTCTTCCACAATATAATTAAATCCAGAATCTCTGCCAAAACCGGTTTTAAGAATTTTGAACGGATATTCAGATTCAAACTCCTGCCGCAGGCTTTTCAAATTGGAGCTGAACTCACACACACCCTGAAGATCCGGCGCCAGAAAATTAATCTAATATACAGGAACGATATTAAAAAATTATTTAAATAAGCTTTTTAAGCCTTCAAAGATATGTAAACCACCATAACAATAATAGACAGAATCAAAAAGAAAATGGCAGTCCTGTAAAATAGGCGGGGGGGAGTGGATGCGTTCCTGCCTTCACTTGAAGATATGCTTTTTCTGGAGTTTACAGGTTTTAGATAACCACACTCAGGACATCCATTCCTGAAATATTTTTCCTTATTCGTATAAGAGCAAATAGGGCATCTTACAGCATCGAACCTTAAACCACAATACGGACAAACCGTGACATTTCCGGAAACGGGTTTGTTGCATTTTTCGCAATAAAAAACAGGGATCTTCATCCTTTAATTACCCATATAGTTATTTGAAAAAATCCCCCATCTTCTGCATCCAATTGCCGTAGGAGGGGGGAAAATCCTTGATTCCCGTTTGTTTATTAGTGATTCTATTAAATCACTGATAAAATAATAGCCGCAGCGATCCTCAGGGAGGGGAGTAAAAAAAGAGGGATTACCATCGGGAAAACATTCAATATATTTTTTTATCCCTGATCGAAAATGGATTTTTCCACTGGAAAAGATTATTTCACCCCAGGCCTCCAGTGTCTTTTCTTCTGTATTTTCCAGATTAATGGAAATACTGTCATCTGGTAAAAGAAACTTTGCGGCTGTCCTGTTATATTTTCTCTCAGCAAAAAGCCGGTATATTAGATCAAGATGATGAATTTTCGAACCAAATCCCGAATATTTTACAAACTCCACACGTCCATAGGTCTTGTTGTCAATAATCCTTTTTATCTCAAGAAAAACTATATTATAAATCAGTGGACTATAGAAAAAAACACTTCGGGTAGTAATTTTCCTATCAAGGTAATCTAATACTTTTCCACCCACATTTTTAGAAAGATTAATAACTACACTCCCTGCATTCTTCAGCATCATTTTTATATCCGATACGGACACCGCTTCTTCTGTATAATGAGTTATGTCAGAATCGTTTTCTACGATTTCCGCATCATGTATTTTCCATAGCTCCGTGAAGTATTTTTTTGCTTCACCTGTACCTGAAACAAACACTTTTAGCATCTATATTTTTTTTATCCCGATTACTGTAAGATCATCGTACTGTTCATCTTCTTTAAGATGTGTAAAACAGATATTTTCAGATTTTTTATCTATTTCTCCGACATTTTTAAACAGTAAATCATATTGATTAAAATGTTTTTTAAGAAAGCTATCGACTTTCTTATCTACAATAACTTTATCATCTTTTCCTGCAGAGGGTACAGGGTATATCCTGAATACCTTTTCCACTGCGATTAGAGCCATTACAGATTCTTCTACGGTTCCTGTGCAATCACTAAAATTGAAGGTTATTTCTTCGTTATGAATCGGATTATGATATTTATGAAGTCTATATACTCCCCTGTTCTCAACAGCATTTATTATCTTCTGTATCCGCGGAATTCCGAATTCCTCTACACCCGTACCCCTTGCATGTGTATCATGTAATTCGCCTTCTTTTAAACTTCCTTCTTCGCATATTATTTTTTCAAAATCCATATTGCGGAAACAACGCTGAGCCTCTTCGATACCATCCGAAAACAGCATCAGAGAATCACCTTTTTTCATTTTGATCTCAATCTGCGGAAACCCATTCTGCATCTCTACCATCTCTGAAGGGAAAACACCAGCCGCAGGAACCTCAGGAAGATTCCTGATAATCATCTTTCCCGATCCACTGTCAAACATATGCACAAGTTTAAAACCTGCATTACACAGGTAAGAACTCCCTGTCCTGGTATTTAGTATCCCGACAACAAGGGCTGCAAAACGCCCCTTAAACTTTCGAATTTCAAGAAGATCATTTATCTTTGAAACTAGTTGTTCCAGATGATACCCATCTTTTTTAAATCTCCAGTCCCTGAAATAGGTCGAAAAAATTGTTGCAACCTCCACCATAATTATTGCAGCGGGAACCCCCTTCCCTGCTACATCGCAGACAATCGTTCCATAATGTTCTTTATCGTCAGCCCCCCCTATCTTGATAAAATCGAAGTAATCCCCCGATACCCCTTTTGCACCCTCGTAATATCCAAAGAATTCAATGGAATCCGTTTTTATACTCCCCGTTGACAATTTATCACCCGTGGGTCCAATCTCAAGGGGTAAAAACATTTTCTGAACCTCTTTCCCGGCGTATAAATCCTTGTTTGCAATCGCCGCCCTTACAAGCCCTCCGGTCATTTGATTTATGGTTTCAGCAAGTTCTGCAATTTCATCCCGGGTTTTCACATTAATTATATGATCCTTAAGTTCTTCCTTATCTTCGGTGTTGTGTATTATTTGAACACCTTTCACCAGCTTTTTTATCGGCCTGATAATGATAGATGCAAGAACCAGAGCCCCGAATAAACCCAGACCAATAGCAAAGAGGGTTATTATTCCCGTTATTTTTATTAGATCAATCCTGGCTCTTCCCATCTCTGCTATAATATTTTCTGTCGATACCCCGACAATAACCATACCCCTGAAATATATATCCTCTTCCTCACCGCTGTAGACAACTGGTTTAAAAAAGACATACTCCCTTTGCTTCAGATTAAACTTATTAACACTAAAATTCGGATAGCTTACCAGACCTATATTCTGAATTATTTTTTTCAGCTTTCTTCTTACGGCGGCTTCCATGGAAATAATTTCAGCCTGAAGCTCTGTCCCCTTTTCTATTGACTGCCTGTCGGTTTTCATAATTAATTCGGAAATCATCTTTTTCTTTTCATTAATAGAGAGGACATCATGGATTAGAAGTTTTTTTGCCTCCTCATTGATGCTTTTCTCCATATCCTCAAAGATTGACCTGTATTTTTCATCTATTCTAATAACCCCGGGTTCAGGAATGCTCGTTTTATCGCTTACCCAGAGATAATCGAATCCCTTACTATTTTTGATACTCCTGCCGGTTATTGATATAAAAAGAGAATCTTTAACCCCTCCCCTCTGAGCAAGAAGATCCTGGAGTTCAAGAATAGCCTCCTCTCCAAGGGGGAGATATGTCCTTGCCCCCGACTCCAGACTCCCGAGAAGTACCTCGCATTCGCTCTTCAGCTTATCGGCAAGGGTCTTCTGCTGGGTCTCAACCATCACATAGACAAGAGGAAGAGAAACCATCAAAATAACAGATAACACGAGAAACAGTATTGAAAAAGCAAATTTTACCCTCAGACCCAGTCCCTTCTTATTCATTTCTTTTATCCTCTCTTTCTTTTTCTCAAAAGACAGATTTCTACCCTCTACCAAACAACGCACCCTCTCGTTCAGTTCAATCCCCTCAAGAATAATTCCCCTGAGACGCTGAATCGAAAAAAACATAATAAAAAGGCAGAAAATTATCAATAACCAGATAACAACTGAATTTATTGAAATGGTAAAGACATTATTTTTTACTGTCTCCCAGATATAATTGTATCTATAGGAATAATCACCATATTTTACAATCCCCGAGGGAACAAGGGATACAGGAAAAGCCGAAAATTTTGTTCCGCGGAGGGGATGAACAACCCCAACCCTGTATTCGGAATCATCCATCTTCCCGATTTCAGGAACCCTGATTCTAAAATCATTTTTAACAATAAAAAAATCATCTTCAGTATTAAAAACAAAGTCAAAATTGCCATGATCATCGGGAAAACCGTCTTTATCGAATATAACTTTAGTGATATATC